>DLXL01000618.1:10230-19131 GCA_003448025.1 Saprospirales bacterium
TGTGCCACTTCTTTGCCATCTCCGATGATGCCAAAATTAGCCTTTCCGGTGAGCACCTCTTTCCGGGCTATGATACTGGCTTCCCGGCTAATGCAACAGATTCGGTAATCTGCCAGGACTTCCTCTCGATTAAATGTGGTGGTAGCTTTGGCGCGTTTGGTTACGGGCATCGAAGTCATATTTGCTGGTTGAGAGGTCAATTGCTTGGTAAATTTGCCTGAATAAACATGAATCATGTATTCGAGGCTCAAATACCCTTAATAAGGTGTGCAAAAGTATAAAAATATGGCCATCCAAAAACACTGGAGTAGGGCCTGAATATGGAATTATAGTAAATTTTATTTTTTCATGGGTAATACAATTTGAAATGGACTAATTTTGCCCCCTTAAATCAGGTTGCCTGATTTTTACATTATACACTCAAAACTTACCTCATCATGTCGAACGACCTTAAAGTGCGCTACAGCGACGAGGAATTGCAGGAGTTTAAAGCGATTGTTGAAGAAAAGCTTGCCCAGGCGCAGGAAGAGCTTCGTACAACGGAACAGCAAATTGCAGACCTCAATGAAAACGGATTTAACCAGCAGGGAGGAGATTGGTATGACGATAGTACAGCACATACTGATCTTGAGATGTTGCAGCGGATGTTGACCCGCCAGCAACGATTCGTTCAGGATTTGAGAAATGCTTTGCTGAGAATCCATAATAAAACTTATGGCATTTGCATCGTAACCGGCGAGCTCATCAGTAAGGAGCGGTTACGATTGGTACCTCATGCTACGAAAAGTATCGATGGTAAAGCTATGGCAAATGCCAATGTCAAGCCAGCTATCGGAAATGCCGGAGATTCCTTTGATGGTGACAGTGAAGACCGGCCCGGCGGCAAACCAATTGGCGACAAGGTTCGCCTGACGAATGGGAAGCGCCCAACACATGCCAGCGGAGACGATTGGGAGATTGATAATGAGACCCTCGAAGATGCTGGATACACACGCAGAAAAACGGACGACGACGACGAATAAATTACTTTTGTTGAATCAAACAAAAAAGCGGCTCTCGGAATATCCGGAAGCCGCTTTTTATTTGATAGCCAAAACTGCTTATTGTGGAGCAGACTGAAGTGGAATTTCAGTTGGAGTATCCGCAGCACCTCCGGTACCTACGGTGAGTACGGCAACCACACAAAGAATGATCAGCGCCCCGGCAAGCACCCAGGTTGCTTTTTCAATAAAGTCTGTAGAACGAGCTGCGCCAAAGAGCTGCTGCGCCTGACCGCCAAGGCTGGCATCCAAGCCTCCGCCTTTAGGGTTTTGAATCAACACCGCTGTGATTAGTAGCACACTTACCAATGCGATGAAAACTGTTAGAATGGAAAGCATAATATTGCCTATTTTTTAAGTTTGTCAATTTCGGCCGCAAAGTACGTGCTTTTTTCTGGAAACAACAAAGCTAAACGGGCATACATCTGTGCGGCTTTGTCCCGATAGCCTTGTTTGGCATAAAGCTTTGCGAGTGTTTCAGAAACTACATCCTGATTTTCGGTTACACTTTTCTCAGCCAGATGATGGGCAATCCCTTGTGTTTTAGGGGGTTCTGTTGCATTTTCATACTCATCATCCGCTAATTCCTGCCTGACAGGACCCCGTGGTGTTACCTTGGGATGAGGGATTGAAGAAACTTCATTTTTTTTCAATACCGGAGGGTTAAAACTACCAATCCAAGTGTCGAAATCCATTGAAGTGTTGGTTGTATGGGAAGGGACCACCGTATCTGCTTGAGATATAATAGGTTCAACCGGTGCTTTCGGCTCATCTATAACCGGGGGCTCCGTTGGGGCTGAAGCGGCAAAGGATTGGCCATTGATATTTTCTTCCCTTGCCATAGGAGCCAGTGCTTCCAGTTCACGTTTGACCGTTTCTATGGGCTTTAATTCCAACACTTCTTCCGGGGCAAGAATTTGCTGAGGCGCAATCATTTGAGGGGCCGTCAGCATAAAAAGGCGGGTCCTGTCCAAACTATAAGCTGCTGCGGTTGCCAGATTTTGGCCAGCATCAGGATGATCAATTTGCCTTGCCTTTATGGCAAGGAGGTATCGTAAGTTAGGCGCATACGGATAAGCGAGTGCGAGGGTTTTGAGTTCCTCGTACGTGATTCTCCGGAGCAATTCCGGGTCTTCTACCAATTGAAAAAATCTTTCCTGAGTCAAGGCATCATAAGGCTTTACCGTGGTTCATCACCAGGGTGGTTACCAATCGTTAAATGCAGCGTTAAAAATATCTTCCAGAATCTGGGGGTAAATGGTTGTTGTCAGTAATTGATCCTGTACGCTAAGCAGCTCCTGTGAGTTATCAAATTCTGCAAAGTGGCGAAAAGAGCGGGCAGTTGGCCAACTTTTTTTCTCGTTTTTATTATGTATAAACTGAACACTGACCCCTACTTCGAGGCGATTTAGCGCAACGACCTCACCTGGTTTGGGTGCAACGGGTACAACCCTGAACTCTGTTACCTTCCCTGTAAATTCTACGTCTGCATCCGTATTTTTAAGGTTTAACCGGCTCTCCAGTCGGATCTTGTCTTTCAAACGTTCTGTAAATTCAAGCGGAAGGGTAGGAGGGGCTGATGCGGATTGACCTTCAAAATTCTGCACAAAAAAGGTATTGACATCCGGATCGATGGATATGCCTTTAAAGGAATAACAACATCCTGAAAACAGCCAAAGCATGATCACCGCAATGGGCAAAGTCGTTTTCATGCGCATTTATTTGTTCAATGTTCAAAGATAAAGCAGTTATGCATTTACTGCCGCAAAAAATCGTTCCAGCTTCCATGGGTCCAGCTTCCCTTCCGTGCGAACGCCACTACACAAATCTAGCCCGTATGGCTGGACAGCCTCGATAGCCTCCCGAACATTGTCAGGGTTAAGACCACCTGCCAGAAATACCGGTACCGGCGATTGCGCTACTATTTTTCTACTGATTTGCCAGTTATGCGTTCTTCCTGTACCTCCTAACTCTTTAACGGCCAAGGTAGGGTTTCCGCTGTCCAATAAAACAAAATCAACCCATTCCGCGGCTATCAGGGCTTCTTCCAAACTTTCTTCGCCTGTTACATGAATTACCTGTACCAGTTTAATGCCTGGTAATGCCTCCCGAATTTCTGCATAGGTGCCAAATTGTAATGCATCGACGATCTGAATAGTATTGGTGCCAACACGTTTATTATGTTGGATGATGTCTGATGCTTTGGTCTCACTCGTCAATAAAAAAGTAGCGATATCTGTCGGCACTTTTGCTGCAATTTGGGCGATCAAATCGTCTGATATAATTCCAGGACCACTTGGCATGGCACCTACGAGGCCCAACGCGGCTGCTCCTGCTGAAATGGCTGTTTGGGCTTCCTCCTCACTGCTGATGCAACAGATTTTAACTCGGATCATAATGAGTGGTTATTTACAGGAGTATGTTATTCCCACTCTATGGTGGCTGGTGGCTTGGTGGAGATATCATAAACCACCCGGTTAATTCCTTTTACATTATTGATGATCTCGCTGCTGACTTCTGCAAGAAATTCGTGGGGAAGCCTGCTCCATTCTGCGGTCATACCATCAGTAGAGCTCACCGCACGCAGTGCTATTGTTTTTTCGTAGGTGCGTTCATCGCCCATTACACCTACGGATTGGATTGGCAACAGAATGGTGCCGGCCTGCCAGACTTCGTCGTACAGGCCATGTTCCCGCAATGTGCCAATAAAAATGGCGTCAGCTTCCTGAAGGATGGCCACTTTTTCCGGGGTAATATCTCCCAGAATACGAATGCCAAGCCCGGGTCCGGGGAACGGATGACGGTTGAGAATGTTTGGAGATACCTGTAATTCTTTGCCCACTCTTCTTACCTCGTCTTTGAACAAGGAACGGAGGGGTTCTACGATTTTAAGCTTAAGCTTTTCTGGCAATCCACCTACGTTGTGGTGACTTTTAATCGTTACAGACGGCCCGTGTACACTGCCGGATTCAATCACGTCCGGGTAAATGGTGCCCTGTCCCAGCCACTGAAAATCCGGATGCGCCTCGCTTTCCTCTTCAAAGATTTCAATAAATAGCTTGCCGATGATTTTTCGCTTTTGCTCCGGATCACTTACTCCTGCCAGGGCATTGTAAAATCTATCCTTGGCATCCACGCCCTCAATATTAAGTCCCATTCCTTTATAGGAATCCAGCACCTCCTGAAATTCGTTTTTTCGGAGCAAACCGTTGTCTACAAAAAAACAAAAGAGGCGGTCGCCGATGGCGCGGTGCAATAAAGTTGCTGCAACCGTACTATCCACCCCGCCGGATAGTGCCATGATGACTTTTTCATGGCCAATTTTCTGGCGCAATTCAGCAATGGTTTCCTCCACAAAGTGCTGAGCGGTCCAATCTCCCGTACATCCGCAGATGTCGTAAACAAAGTTTTTCAGGATTTCGAAGCCCTCTAGGCTGTGGAATACTTCCGGGCGGAATTGAATGCCGTACACCGGAGTAGCAAAACGGCCTTCTTCCGAACGAAAGGCAGCATAAGGGATGGTGTCTGAATTGCCCAGGACCTCAAAACCCTCCGGCATACGCACAATGGTATCGGAATGGCTCATCCAAACCTGAGAGCGCTTGGATATCCCATTGAAGAATGGGTCGCTGGAGGCATGGTGCTGCAACATCACTTTGCCATATTCCCGTTTGGAAGATTGTGCCACTTCACCACCAAAAAAATCAGCGGTAAGCTGTGCGCCATAACAAATACCCAACAGAGGTTTTTTACCGGCAATTTGATTCAAATCCAACCGGAGGGCATTCTCCCAGCGAACAGAAAACGGGCTTCCGGAAAGGATTACCCCGCAGATGTCATCGCTGAGTTCAGGCATTTTGTTGTAAGGAACAATCTCGCAATTCACATTCATCTCGCGCACCCGGCGCGCGATGAGTTGGGTGTATTGGGAACCAAAATCGAGAATAAGGATTTTTTGCATACGTATCAGGTGCGGCGATAGGGGGTTCGGGAAAGAAGGCGCAAAGGTATGCAAAAACCCTTAGACTTGTTGAGATGGGGGCATAGTAACCCGTCGCAACAAGTCTTTAGATCAGGCTATCTTATGAAAGATCAAGCAGAGCCAATTTCCACGACTTTTCATCTCTTTTTTTTCAAAGCCCGCTTTTTGAGCCGCTTCCGTGACGATGTCTTCGTCGGAAAGCAGGATGCCGGAGATGAGCAGCCAGCCGCCGGGTTTGGTCAATTCTGCTAAACGTGGCAGTGATTCCAGAATCACATGCCTGTTAATATTGGCTAAAATACCGTCGAAATCCCGGCTCTGAACGGCATCTATGGTGCCCAAACGGGCGATGACATGCGGCACGCCATTGATAGCGCTGTTTTCGATGGTATTGAGGTAGGATTGTTCCTCGATATCTACGGCTTCCACTACGGCTGCGCCTTCTTTGGCTGCCAGAATGGCCAGAATGCCCGTGCCACAGCCATAATCCAGGATATGAGCGCCTTTCATGGGCAAATGTTCAATGGCCGCTATACATTGCCAGGTGGTTTCGTGGTGGCCGGTGCCAAAAGCCATTTTGGGATTGATGACCAGCTCCCATTTTTTACCGGGAATAGGCTCGTGAAAGTCGGCGCGAACGGCACAATAGTTGTCCACGATCACCGGCTGGAAATTACTTTCCCAGAGTTCGTTCCAGTTTTGACCTTCGATGAGGGTTTTTTCCCAGGTGAAGTCAAATTGTTCCTGTAATTCGGCCAGTTGAGCTTCAATGTCGGCCTCCCGGGCTGATGCCGGAGCGAATGCCAGAAAGCCTTCCGGCGTTTCCTCAAAGGTATCAAAAGGGCTGTCGGATAAGAAGGCGATCAGGAGATCAACGTTTTCCGGGTTGGTTTGGATGGTGTATTGCAGGTAGTTCATGTCTAATGCAGCAAATTGTGCTGCAAAGAGACGGAAAAACTATGCATACTAGGAGGATATGAGCCCAAGTAGATGAAATCAATTATTGGGTTACCTAATAACAATGGATCTCTGGTAAAATAGCTATCACCATCCTGGGTGTAATACCTTTCAAATAAATATTCTACCCCTATTTTAGTATTGTTGTTAATCTGGTAGAAAATGCCTGTAGTAAAATGTGATCTAAAATCTGAGGTTCCCAGTCGCGTGGCGCCGAATTCATTATGCCCATTAGCATCTTTCTGGCCGGTGAATTTGAAAATGGAGGTTTGTTCGTTTCTAACAGAAAGGTTGTGGCAAACACCTGCTCCAACCTGAAAGTGCCATTTAGAAAGGTTTTTAGGGCTGAATTGAAGCTTTATGGGTGCAACCAGGGTGTTCGTCGTTGACTTATACACATGGCTGATAGAGCTTGTAAGAACTCCTGAGGGATCAAAAACTTGATATTGATGGGATTCAAAGTATTCAAAATAGGATAATCGGTAACTCAACTCGGCAATAATGCTCCATTGAGGCTTTATGCGCCATGCTCCATATACTCCAAAGGTATACTGGTATCCTGGTTTGAAGCCGTAGTTAATGTTGTCCTGATCTCTAAAATCCGACAACTCATCTTTGGCATTGGGTAAGGTGAAGTTGCCTCCTTTTGCTAAAAGACCGAGTTGAAATTTGCCGGATTGGCTGTAGGCGATATGGGTAATACCGGTTAAACAAACGAAAAGTAGTAGTCGATTCATAGCAGGTGATTTTCGTATGTTGACGGAGTAGCTGGGGGAAAGGGTTGGGCAAACCGTATTTCAATTCTTCAAACGTCAAAACACATATTGTAAACCCAGTCCCGCCCGATGGCTGGTTTGCCTGAAATAAAAATTACTACTGTCAATCCAAATCCTTTGATGGCTCAGGAATAAATGCCCGCCTATCTGCGGGTTGAGCTGAAAACGATAACCATAGGTCAAACCACCGCCTCTGTAATCACGATCGGAAATGTCATCGCTGCGGGCCGGATAAGCGCCATCTTCCGGGTAACCATCGGCATCGGTAAGTTGGTAGGAAAGATTAGCAAATACCCCAACGTAAAAGCCTTTAAGCGACTGCTTAATATAATAACGGGCCAAAATCCGGCCGCTAAACTGCTGATTTTTAACCTGGTAGGTGACATCAGGTTTACTTGATGCAGGCGAAACCGGCGAAACGACCTCCGGGTAAACTCCGATGGTTTGCCAGTCTAGTTCTGCACCAAAAGAAAATCTTTTCCTGAAACGATACTCCAGCCCGGCCTGAAGTCCACCGGATTTTCTGTCAAATGTATTTTCCGGCGATTCGATAGAGACGATGCCATAGGTGCCCGATAAACTCAGGAGGGTAGATTGGCTGTATACTTGCCATGCCTGCAGGAACAGTGCCCATAAAAGCACAGACTGATAGCAGATCCTTCGGTTTTTAGCAGCCATTATCTGCGCTTAAAGCGGGAGATGCCTCCTTTAGGCGCAGGCATATTCATGCCGCCTCCGCCGGGCATGCCCATGCGGCCGGCCGGCATTTTGGAAAAGGAGTGCATCATCTGGCGCATCTGATTGAAGTTTTTCATGAACAGGTTGATCTGATCCAGATTTTGCCCGCAACCTACAGCCAGTCTCTTTTTACGGGAAAGCGTAATGCCATCTGGATTGGCGCGTTCCCATGGGGTCATACTTTGGATTATGGCTTCCACACGCACCAGCGCTTTATCGTCAATCGGAGCATCCTTCAAGGCCTTATCCATTCCTGGGATCATCGCCATAAGGCTTTTGAGATCGCCCATTTTCTTGATCATTTGCTTTTGCCAAAGAAAATCCTTGAAGTCAAACTTGTTTTGCTTGATACGTTTTTCCAGACGTTTCGCTTCTTCTTCGTCGAACTCCATCTGGGCTTTTTCCACGAGCGAAACGATATCGCCCATGCCCAGAATTCGCTGCGCCATACGATCAGGGTAGAAAATATCCAGTGCATCCAGCTTTTCCCCCTGAGATACAAACTTGATGGGTTTTCCTACCGTATGTTTAATGGTCAGGGCTGCGCCACCCCGGGTATCACCGTCCAGTTTTGTGAGTACTACCCCGTCAAAATTAATCCTGCTGTTGAATGCCTCTGCAGTGTTTACGGCATCCTGACCGGTCATGGAGTCCACTACGAAAAGCGTTTCAGTAGGGTTGAGTGCTTTTTTGATGTTCTCCACCTCTTCCATCATGGCCTCATCCACGGCCAAACGACCGGCGGTATCCACTACTACTACATCGTGGCTGTTTGCCTTTGCATAAGCCACTGCATTTCGGGCAATTTCGACCGGATTTTTGTTTTCGAGTTCTTTATATACGGTTACACTAATGCTGTCAGCCAATACGGTCAACTGATCAATTGCCGCCGGGCGGTATACATCACAGGCTACCAGCAAGGGGCGCATTTTGCGCTGTTCTTTGAGGTGTTTGGCCAGTTTGCCACTGAAGGTCGTTTTACCGGAGCCTTGCAGTCCGGCAACCAACACAACGCCGGGATGTCCTTTTACATTGATGCCAACGCTTTGGCCACCCATAAGCTCGGTAAGCTCATCGCTGACGATTTTGATCATCAACTGACCGGGAGATACACTTTTAAGCACATTTTCGGTGCCCAGCGCTTTGTCCTTCACGCGGTCAGTGAAATCCTTGGCGATCTTATAGTTTACGTCGGCAGCTACCAGCGCACGACGAATTTCCTTGATACTTTCAGCGACATTAAGTTCTGTGATGCGGTTATTACCGCTCAACACTTTAAAGGCACTCTCTAATCGGTCACTTAAACTTTCGAACATTGTACTATCAGGCAGTAGTGATGGTTAAATAATTGGAAGGGCAAAGGTATGGAAGTTATTTGGGTCATTTGGGGCATTTGGGGCATTTGGGT
>DLXL01000492.1 GCA_003448025.1 Saprospirales bacterium
ATCCGCGTTCCAAAAAATCCGCGTTCCCTGCGTTCTGCGAACAAAATGCCGGAATTTGCATTATATACACATCCGAATCCTTTACCTTCCTTATCATGGACCTTCAAGAAGGCAAAAAAAAATTTATTGAATCCTGGGGCAAAATGGCTGGCGGCTGGGGCATTAGCCCTGCCATGGCACAAGTACATGCATTATTGCTGGTTTCTCCCGAACCCATTAGCGCAGATCAGGTAAAATCGGAGCTGGATATTTCTACCGGCAACGTCAGCATGAATCTCCGGTCGCTCCTGGACTGGGGCCTGATATACAAAGAAGCCTCCCCCAACTGCCGCAAGGAGCTTTACTATGCTGAAAAAGATCTCTGGACCGTGATCCGGCAGATTATAATCAATCGAAAAAAACGTGAACTCGAACCCGTGCTTCAGGTACTCGACGAACTGGCGGGAGTGCAGGAAAATTGCCCACAATCCCAACATTTCTGCAATGTGGTGAATGATATCCGCCAGTTTACTCATAAAGCCAACTCTACGCTGGATGCCCTCATCAAGGCAGAGTCTCACTGGCTGGGCGGAGCGTTTTTGAATATGGTGAGGTAATTCCTTTCCCTATATTTCGGGTCATTCGCAATGGATCAATACCTTTCCGGAAAATAGCTACCCGTTTTCTGCATCAGTTCACGCTGTTCGATCAAAAGGCATGTAGTGGTGAACCAACTTAGTATCTGAAAAATACTGACTTTACCTAACACCTAATGACCTATGAAACACCAGATTTTATCCCTGATCATGCTCGCCCTCCTTACCCTCTGCGGCTGCGATTCCTGCCAGGTAGTACGTGTTGCTGATGGCAAACTGCATTTTTCCGACCATAAAACCACCGATATCCCCCATTGGAATGACCCTGAGTGGACCATTTTTTTCTTTGTCCGGCATGCCGAAAAAGTGGATCAGTCCGATAATCCTGATTTATCACCCGATGGTTATGCCCGAGCAGCAAGGCTTGGGGGGATCATGGAAAATGCCGGGCTGAATCTGGTTTTTGCAACAGATAAACTGCGCACCCAGAAAACTGCTGAAGCCGTAGTTGTTCGAGCCCACACGCCCCAATGGAGTTTGTACCCCAGGGAAGATGCGACTGAAACCGCATGGTTGCAAAGTCAGCTATCGGAAAACCGCGGCAAACGACTCCTGATAGTAGGTCACTCCAACACCGTACCGCGAATGATCAATAAACTGATGGGGCCCGGCTCAAATGTTGCAGAAATTCAAGAGGATAATTTCGGCTCCTTTTTTGTGGTAGCCAGTCGGGGACTCGGCCAATCTGAACTGATAAGTAAACAATATTGAGCGCACAATGAATTGGATGAAATAAAAAACCAATTCCTGCCCAACGCTTTTTATCCGGCATTTCGTCATGCTGTTGGAAATCAGGTATCCCTCACCTGGTGTAATTCATCCAACAGTATTACCATGACATTCAAATCCATTTATCCGATTTTCGCCCTCATGCTGTTGTCACTGCTGAGTTATTCCCAGTCGTGGAAACTGGCCCAAAGCCTCGGCACGCCCAACAGCAACACCACCGTTGCCTCCATTCGTCCATATAACGGTGCATCCGCTTTTGTTAGTGGAACATTTGCGGCGCCAACACTTCCGCTTGGCACACTAACATTGCAAAATGCCGGACAGACCGACGGCTATGTAGCTATGGTGGATACCAACGGACAATACCTCTGGGCTGCCTCTTTCGGCGGGTCAGACCGCGATGCCGTTGTGCATGCCTCTGCAGCGCCGGACGGGAGTTTTGCCGTTGCCGGTAATTTTCGCAGTTTATTCATGACCATCGGCAACACCAATTTGATTTGCAGCGGTGAAGTAGATGGATTTGTGGTGAAATACCATTCCGATAAAACCATCGCCTGGGTCAAAAAAATTGGAACATCGGATCTTGACGAGGTAACCGGACTGGTGGTAGACGCAAACGGCAATACCTATGTGTCCGGACATGTGAGCGACAAGCTGACTTTGTCGCCCTTGTTCACCTTTGTCCGCAAGTATGATGCCGCCGGCAATCAGGTGTGGGAACAAAAAGGAACTATGGAAGGCAATGGCATTTTATCTGCCAACACCCTGGCACTTGGAGAGAATCAGGATATTTTCCTGGGAGGATGGTTATATGGTACTGTCAAATTTGGCTCAGTACAATTGCAGAACGACACCACCTATGCAGCTTTTATCGTACGATACAGCCCTTCCGGATCTGTTTTGAAGCACTACCTGAATGGCAGTCTCGACAAGTTTAATGACCTTAAAGTTCGTGGCAACTACCTGTATGCCTGCGCTGAAAAAGTAAGTGGCGGATTGGGTTGGGGCTGGCCTTTATCCGACTCCAAAATTCATGTACTCAAAATGGACATTGAGTTCAACACCATCTGGCATAAAACTGCGGGGGGTGAAAACGCCTGGCTTAGTCTGGATCTGGCCAAAAGTCTGAGTGTAGACAATCAGGGCAATGTGTTCGTTACCGGTTCTTTTTTCAGCGATACCCTTCATTTCGCCGGGCAATCCCTGCCTAACTTGTTCCACATCAACTATTTCTACCCACAGATTTTCGTTTGTAAATATTCCGCTGAAGGGAATGAGTTATGGGCCCGATCCATGGGAGGGATTCATGCAGATGAAGGTACGGCCATTATGGCTTTTGCCAACAACCGATTTTACCTGGGAGGCGTGTACGAGTCCAACCCGGTACAATTCGGCACCCACACGCTGAACAATACTGGCACTCTGGATTCCATGTATGTGCATCTCATGCCGGCCAGGTTTGTGCGCAAAACCATGGGGTTTCTGGCCGTCTCCAACCAAGACACTTCCAGCCTGCCATGGGAGCCGGAAACCCTGGAGGTGCTCCTCTACCCCAACCCGGTGGAGGATCATATTAACCTGCAATTACAGTCGCCGGTTGCCGGCCCCGTAACCGTTCAGATGTATTCCACAGACGGCCGGTTGCTGCGACAAACGACCCACAAAACAGCCAACACCCTGATCAGGGAAGACGTGCCCGGATGGCCTCGCGGCGTTTATTGGGTGAAACTGACCACTGCAAAGGCTGTTTTTTCCGGAAAATTTGTGAAGGAATAAGTTGATGAAGTAAGCTTTCGGATTTTACCACTAAGGCACTTAAGGCACTAATTTCACTGCATAGGGTTCACCGCGAAGAACGCAAAGTGCGCAAAGGGAACGCCCCCTTAGTGCCCTCTGTGGCTTAGTGGTAAACCCCAACACAAACTAACCCACCAAAACACTAACCCACCAAAACACTAACCCACCAAAACACTAAAAC
>DLXL01000042.1 GCA_003448025.1 Saprospirales bacterium
AAACATAACCTTTAATGCATCCGGACAATATATGTTTGCCAGTGCAGATGGAACCGTTTGGCTGAATGAGCAAAAGCTGGGTAAATTCCTGAATATCAGGGAAATGTGGCTGAACGATTCCGGGCAGTATTTTCTGTTGTACGGACCCAAAACAGGAGTCCTGACGGCCAGCATCAATGGAAAAACCCTGGATTTTGACGCAGGGGATATTTCTCCTTACCGTTCCGGGCGGTCGTACCCATACCTGCCGGGAAATATCCTGCTGGACGAAACGTACCAGCATTTTTTGCTATGGCAATACGACAGTGATTATTTCATCATAGACGGGAAGCGTTATCCTTGCGTTCCGGGAAAAACCCAGTTTTTCTATGAAAAATCTATCCGGGCCTTTTGCTGGACTACTATGGAAGGGCGGGAGTTGTATTGGCATAGTTTGAGGTTGGAGTAGATGATGGAACTGTTTATTTTGATTTCAGACCTGTAAGGTTTTTAAAAAGATAGGGTAGTTACACAAACTATGCGTGGATGTTAAGGTAATTTGGAAACACATCTAACATCTTGTAACCGCTCGTTTCAACGAGTGGATAGGGAATACCCCCCATCACATCTAACATCTTTACAGAGCATCAGCATCAAACTAATATCCGAACAAAGCCATTCTGGAAATAATATCTTGATTAAAATCCATCACTGGGATTTTTGATGCTGATGTTTTGTAAAGATGCTAGATGTGATGGGGGAGGCGGCTTTTGCCCGCCGTTAAAACAGCGGGTTACAAGATGTTAGATGTGTTGCCGGTTAGCCTTAAAGCAACATATGACTTGTGTACATACCATAGTTTTGGAAACCTACGAGGTTTGACATCACCATGTACAGTAGCGAAGTACAAAAAAAAGCAGCGGCCCCCTTTTTTTGAGAGCCGCTGCCAATTATTCAAAGGATCAAACGACCCAATTACTTAATTACCACCTTCTGAACACTGCTGCCTGCCGCGTTCTGGATGCGGAGCGTGTAAACACCGGCTGGCACTTGTTGTACATTCAGGTTAACTACCTGACCTTCACCAACACCTTGTACCGCGCGGCTTAGTACCACCCGACCTTCAGCATTGATGAGTGTCGTTTGCACTTCACCTTCCAGGCTTTGGCCAAAAGTAATGGACAGGAACACATCTGCCGGATTTGGCTGAACTGCAATCGGGATGAAAGCCTGACCTGGCTCTTCTGTGGCTACCGTTGCAGGATTAACGATTACGCCATATTCCGGTGCGGTGGCACAAGCCTGATCTGACCCGCTGGTGATACATGCTTCACCGGCGTAGTTGAACAGATCCATGAGCTCTACTTCGTCAATGTACCAGGCGCCGTCAATAGGAGCGGTATTAACGTCAGAACCCATACGGAAGCGGAACGTGATCTCTTTTCCTGCAAAATCACTCAAATCGAAATAAGACTGCTTCCAGCCGTTAGAATTGCCATGGAAGCCATACAGGAACGGAATGGCAAAGGTTGCGTATTGTACCTGGCCATCATAACCACCACGAATGGCTTTTTCCTTAGGCAGGCGCTGCCACTGACCCAAAGGATCAGCCTTATCCTGAACTTCTACGAAACCGGCATCTACTCCAGGTTCTGTGTTATACTGGTGCCAGAAACGCATGGCAGGCTTAGCGCCCGTTACGTTTATAGTGAACGTATTTTCCAGGCTAAAGTCGGATTCGATCGCTACACTGCGTCCGGCCCATGCTTTGGTACCGCTTCCAGGGTGGAATACATCGCCCTGAAGAATGAAGATTTCTCCGGTGTTCAGATCTACCAGATTGGAGTACCATTCATCTTCATTTTCCAGCAAATCCTGGAAATAGCGGTTGGAGCCGAGAGCTGCGCTACTTTTGGCTGTGTAGGTAAGCGTGCGCACCTGTCCGCTTGGCATAGCTCCCAGGTTCCAGGTTACTTTACCGCCCACTACGGTTCCACCATTAGAGGCACTCACCAGGGTAAGTCCGTTTGGCAATTCATCTGTAACCACCACGTTGGCAGCTTCTTCGTCTTTGTGGTTGGTAACCGTAATCTCAAAAGAAACATTGTCGCCAGGCGTAATCGTAGGCGTGGAGGTCACTTTTTTGATCTTCAGTTCCTTGATACAGGTAGGAATTGGATCGAAGTTTTCAATGCCATCGCCGGCGCTGCCTGATTCACCCTGACTGGCCAGGTAGCCAAGGCCACGGCGCGCAAATACAGAGGAAATAAGGCAGGTATCTGCACCATTATAGTTGATGATATCTGCCATCATGATGGCATCACGACCATCAATGAAGCCAGGGTTGCATGGCTGCATTTTCATCCCGTCTACCACCAATTGCATGGCGCGGAAATTGCCGCTGTTGGGGTTATTGATATCAGCATCGTAGCCATATTTTTCAATCATAGCCCAGTGAAGGTCCCAGATCATATTTGACCACACTTCACCTACTCCGTGGGGGATAGCGCTGGAAGGCACCGCACTGTATGTGAGTGGTGAAATGGACATGTCAGTTGAGTATGGATAGCGACGAATACCTTGTCCGTCTGTTTCCTGATACAAGGCAAAGGTGCCAATACCGCGTTTATCACCGCCCTGATCGCCAGGCTCCAGCGACAGTACGAGGCCGGCCCAGTCAGACCAGCCTTCACCCATTTGCTCTGCATTGCCCAGGCAGCTGAAACCGTTGCCTGTGAGGCGGTTAGAAATACCGTGGTGAAATTCGTGCGCAATGATACCGTTGTCGAAATCGCCATCGCGCTGTGCAGGGCCGCTGATATTAGGCAAGCCAATGGAGATATTCAATCCGGCGCCGGCATATTGACGCAACAGATCACAGTCGGACTTTCCCATCATGACCACAGGAATAGTAACCTGTGCACCCACAGTACCCGCAGCCATACCAACGGTTGCATCTTCAAAGTTGCAAATGATGCAGGCAATACCCCCTGCTTGCTCTACATTCAGGGCTTTCATACCAAATTGACATTCTCCACGATCTACCATTACAATCTTTCCGGCTACATCGTTCTCCGGAGGGTTACAGCCTAAAGAAGGAGACGCAGAACCATCGTTTACCACCACCACATCGCCTGTAACAGGAGTAGTGGTTATGGCTCCGCCCCAGCCATTGCCATCAGAGGATGTACCTCCGTAGTTTCCAATGACAGGCGCCGGACCGTTTACGTTGATAATTTTTCCGCCTGCGCGATCCCACACGTACATCTGCATACGGCCGTTGCTGCCATCTGGTGGCGTGGAGAAATTGGCGTTGTTGGTACCGCTGCCGTCAATGGCCTGAGCGTATACTTCGTCGTTGCCCAAACCGCCTTTGCCGTAGTTGTTTACCTGGAAGTTTCCGGCCTGTTCGTCAAATCCAAAACGGTAGTAAACGTCGTGGATCATATTGTTCATGTAGAACAGGTTGGTAATAGCTGCATCCAGATTCACCACCGGCTCCGCATTGGGGTCATACGGGAAATCAAAATTCAGTCCTGCCCCACCCTGCGCTGATTCGGTTGGGTCTGGAGTATCATCGTTGGCACTGTCGTCAAAAGCCCAAACGTTATTACCCCGGGTATAGGTGTATTCACCACCAGGCGCGCCATCGATATCCAGCCATCCGTACGGGGAAGCCTGCAAATCAGCAGGATTGGTTACGATGCTGCGGTTGCCATGAATCGGGCTTTCCAGCGGGAGTGCAAATACATTGTATTTTTCATCCATCAGCAGCTCACTTTTCTTTTCGGGAGCGGCAGGCGCTTCCTGACGGGCGGTTTCTTTGCATTGTGTTTTCCCGTCGCGGTGTGGATGGCCGAGGTTGCAGTAGTTGGTATGATTCAGCTTGGTGGAAATCATGCCATTTTGTGCATCTACTGTGATGGTCCACAAATCAGGTGTATTGGCCTGATCAATCACCATTTGCCAGGAAAGGCGAACGGTTCCGTTGTTGGCCAGTACATAAGCGGCAGTCATCGGGATTTCTGTGCGGGAGATTGCTCCACGCTCAAATACCATGTTTTGATCATTGATTTTGGTACGCAGACCTGGCACAGGGAAGCCGGTAAAGCCAAGTTCTGCCATGGCCAGTTCCAGCGCTTTTGGAGCACTGATAGAAGGCATTTCGGAATTAACCCGATTACCCAGTTCGTGCACAAAACGGTGGCCCACGTGCATTACTTCGCCGTTAGGCTTAACGTGCAAACCAAACAAGGCGTTAAATACCGGAATGCCACGGTGTTGCTGCTGCACCCACACGTGGTTAACGCCGTTGTGTTTGGTGCGGTACTCACGCACCACTTTTACATCAGCAACGTCGTTTTTGGAGAGTTCAAATTTAACTGGATTTTCCTGCAAAAAACGCAGTGCCGTTTCGCGGGGACTGCGGTCTTGCGCTGTGAGACCCATTGCAATAAAAGCGAAAAAGGAGGTCAGCAGCCAAAGGCGTGTAACATGGAAAGGTCGGTTCATTTGCCAGACAGAAAGATTTGGTGAAACATAATTTAGCAGGCCATACACCTGAATGCAGACCGAATAACAGAAAAACAAGGCATCCGGTTTACCTTCAGACATCAGGTAAGGCTGCCAAAGGTAGTATATGCGTGTCTGCTTGAACAAGTACCTGTCAAAAATGTCAGAAATAGCAAAGATGCCCGCTTGTTCAAACCTCACATTTAGGATACTAGGTTCAACGCTAGTTTCTACCTTTGCCTGAAATTTCATCCCTTGGAAAAATCAACAGCTAACCCGCCCGCTTCCGGTCAAACAAATCTTTCTGATCACACATCAACCGACACCATCGTGCCCGAAGTCAAACTTTTTGCCTGCACTGCCTCCAAAGAACTATCCAAAGATATCGCCCGTCAATACGATGCTCCTTTAGGCGATACCTCACTGGCCCGATTCAGCGACGGCGAAATGCAAACCATCATCAATGAAAGTGTACGGGGAGCCTATACTTTTTTCATTCAGAGTACCTGCCAGCCACACGACAATTTTGTGGAATTGTTGCTTTGGATTGACACCGCCAAAAGAGCTTCTGCCGGCTATATTACCGCAGTAGTCCCTTACTTTGGGTACGCCCGGCAGGATAGAAAGGACAAACCTCGTGTTCCGATCAGCGCCAAACTAATGGCCAATATGTTTACAGCCGCAGGTGTAGACCGGATCATGACGATGGACTTACACGCCGATCAGGTGCAGGGATTTTTTGATATTCCGGTGGATCACCTGCGTTCCGAGGCAATTTACATTCCCTATTTGGAGAAACAGGACCTCTCAAAAGTCATTTTTGCCAGCCCCGATGTAGGTGGTGTAAAAAGAGCGCGTATCTACGCCAAACATTTCGGGCGGGAGCTTGTCATCTGCGATAAGTACCGAACCAAAGCTAATGAAGTGGCTGCCATGACGGTAATCGGAGATGTCAAGGGAGCAGATGTGATCCTGGTAGACGATCTGGTGGATACTGCCGGTACACTCTGCAAGGCTGCTGATGCGCTGATTGAAAAAGGCGCCAACTCGGTTCGCGCTATTTGCACACACCCGGTATTGTCTGGCAAAGCCTATGAGAATATTGCCAATTCCAAACTATCGGAACTGATTGTTTGCGATACCATTCCACTCAGGGCTGATCTTCACGAACCAAAAATTAAGGTACTTTCAACAGCCAATCTATTTGCCCGTGCCATCCGGAATACGGTGGAACACAAGAGTATTGCTGCACTTTTCCATGGGTAAGATTGGCTCCAGCCTTGTTTCCCGGCCGCTTCCCACTTATTAACCACCGCATCCTAAATGTGCTTTTGGATGAAGTATACGCGCGTATATCTTCGTCCCAGTTTTCTCATAGTATGTTTTGATTTTCCTACTGCTTCCCCTTCTAGCAGTAGGATTTTTTTTTACTATAAAGTCACCGCTATGCGGTTCTGGGGGCATCGCTTCGCGATGCGAGGGGAAGGGGGGCTTGAGCCAATATGTATAAAAACGCGCATTTCCCATATTCCCTTTTTCCCAACTATTTTTGCAGGCAGTTGTTTGATGGGTTCATTACCCGCAACTTTGCCACTTATGGAACAGTTACGATTCCTGTTTATATTCCTCGTTTGCTTTATTACGAGCATCAGTTGCTTTTCACAAGTAGAAAGCGGGGCCTACCGTATCATGCTGAAAGGCCTTCTAAGTCATTCGGTTCCTGAAATCACGGTGCAGGAGGCCAAAAACAAACAATCGCAGTCCATCTTCCTGGATGCGCGTGAACCACGAGAGTATGAGATAAGTCATATTTCCGGAGCAACTTCGGTGGGGTACGATCATTTTGATCTGAGTAAGATCTCACTGCCAGCGGATAAATCCAAACCCATTATAGTGTATTGCTCCGTGGGTTACCGCAGTGAAAAAGTAGCAGAAAAGCTGATTAAAGCCGGCTATCAAAATGTTTCCAATATGTATGGCGGCATTTTTGAATGGGTAAATAGTGACTACCCTGTCGTAAACAGCACAGGCCCGACTCGGCGCGTACATGCTTTTGACCGAACCTGGGGTGTTTGGTTGAATAAAGGAGAAAAAGTATATAAATAATTTTGGCTATCCTGATATTGTAGAGTAAGTCTTGATTTCCGATATCCGATATCCGATTTTCGATTTTCGATTTTCGAATGGATTTAAGATTTGGGATTGGCATTTTTCAATAAAGATCAAATAAGCAGGTTGCATATAAATCTGAAATTGAAAATCTATTCGAAAATCGGAAATCTAAACAAATCGGAAATCGGAAATCATATTCCTGTCCATCATGCGGATAGTCCGTAAACCTTATTTTCCTTTTGCGGTCAATTCGCCCCTCAGTTGATGATCAAGCGTAGCGGTATCAAACTCCACCCACCCCCGTTCAATTTTACCGGAAGCATTAAGTTGGTAAAGGCCAAGCCACGGAACGCGAATGGCATTTCCGGTAGGGGCTTGCCCACGGAACAGACCGGTATTGGTGCCTGTCACGTATCCGCGTACCGTTACGTAGTTACCGCTGACAATCACATTTTCGATGTTGCGCTTGATATCCGGAAACCCCGTTTTAAATCCTATGATCCGTTTTTTCATATCCTCACCACTGGTTTGCTTCCCTGCAAAATAGTTCGGCGCGTTTTCAACCCAGTAGCTCATGAACTTTTCACCGTTGCCCTCATCAGAAGCTGAAAGCATGGCGAGGATATCGAGTTCGGCCTTAACTGCGGGATTTGGAAGACCTGCCATCAGTTGCGCTTCGAATGCTTTTTGATCGAACTGTACATGAATGGCCTGTAATTTCCAGGACGCATCAAACGTTACAATCGTATTGAATGGAACGGCAACGAAATTGCCGGTAGCCGGGTTCCCCATCATCGGTCCGTCGTTTTTTCCTTTGAAAATACCACGTACCGCTACACTGAAATCTGATTCCACGTAACTTAATATTTCGTGCTGCATGTTCGGGAAAGCCGCCTTAAAACCCTGCAAAACACTCAACCAGGCTTGTTTGGGCATCACTTGCGGAGAAAAAGGCGCAGTAGCCTGAAGATTGTCTGCTAGTAGTTTTTCAACCTCTGTAAATTTCCCGGCATCTACCTCCAGGAAGTATTGTTTAACGATACTGGCTGGTGCTGGAGAGTGGTTATTGGCCAACAATGCGATGGAAAAGAATGAGATGAAAATGGAAAGTGAGAGAAATTTGATCTGTTTCATGTTGTTTGATCCTTTTTGTGGTGATTGACAGATGTTAGTTTTCATGGTATGGAACCCTGGAGGCGCCTCCAGTTTACCGTTGATTTTTTTGCAGATACATCAGTTACGAGGCCGAGTCGAGTTTGGATCACTACTTTCAACATTTATTTCTGGTTCCCATCTTTATTCCCAAACAGGCTCTTTATGCCCCAATAGCTCTTTTCCTCACCCTATATTTGCCGCGATTTTTACCACCGTCGGGCCTCTGTGCCTCACGGCTCTGCGGTAAAATAGCATGCATAGAACAACCTTTTCGATACACAAAAGCACTTTCCGGCATGACAAACACGTTTAAGGACTCCCTGAAAAAATACCTGGGCGAGGTAGTAGCCATCTTCATTGGCATCTCCATTTCATTCTGGTTTGATGAATGGCGCGAGGATCGAAAAGACCGGGAAATGGAGCAGAAAATCCTGCAAAACCTGAAGTCTAACCTCATGCAGGACAGCATGTTACTGGGAATGTCCACCAAAGGCATGCTGCGGATGATAGCAGGCGCAGAAAAACTGGCTCAGCTCAAACCCGATCCCAGCCTGACAGACAGTGTGAGTTATTACATCGATATGGCTGCCAGTTATACCGGCATTTTAGCCAACCAAACCGCTTATGAGGAGATGAAACAATCCGGCCATACCAGTTTGATACAAGATGACACCCTGAAAAATTTCATATTAGGACACTATACTTCCCTCATTCCTTATGTGCAGGAATGGTGTGAAGTAGATAAAACCCACACCATGACCCAACTGATTCCGGAAATGAGCAATTATTTCCCGGTGATTATCGACACCACGAATCTGGTACCGGCAGCAGAAAAGATCAGATACCTGCAAACGCCCAAACTAAAGCACCTGTTAATCACAAATGTGGCTTACAAAAAAGAAGCCTTCAAAGCCATAGAAATGGCTAAAGGCAATAGCAAACGATTGATTGCACGCATTGACAAGGTATTAAAAAAGTAACCTTTTTTTCGTCACAGATTCTGGGAATCAGCTTTCGTTTTTGCTATCCGCCCCTATTCCCCTTTCCCGCCCGGTCTTCTTTGGCAAACCAACACGGCATCCCCCCGCCGTGCCTGGTCTCTCCAACCACATTACTGGACTTTTTGGTTTCAGACCTATAAGGTTTTTGGAAACCTATGGTATGTATACAAGTTATAAGTGGATGGTAAAGCAATCTGGAAACACATCTAGCATCTTGTAACCACTCGTTTCAACGAGTGGATAGGAATACCTCACCCCTCACATCTAGCATCTTTACCAAACATCAGCATCAACCCAAAATCCGAACAAGGCCATACTGGAAATAATATCTTGATTCATATCCTTCACTGGGATTTTTGATGCTGATGTTTTGTAAAGATGCTAGATGTAATGGGTGGAGCTGCATTTGCCCGCCGTTAAAACAGCGGGTTACAAGATGTTAGATGTGTTGCCAGTTAGCCTTAAAGCAACATATGACTTGTGTACATACCGTAGGTTTTTGGAAACCTTATAGGTCTGAAACTTCATCGCGAAGGCCCCGGGGGCAACGAAATAACCCGCTTTTTGAATTCATCTTCGTAAATGGTTTACTTTTTTCATCTTTGTCCTGTTTTATGGTTATTTTGGTGTAGCCCTGTAACATGATTCGTTGCTATTCCAATATTCGCAGATATTCTTTGCTCCTTCTTTTTTGCCAAAACCTCCTTGCGCCTTGCTTTTTCATGGATGATTAAACCGGTTATGATGATCAACAAACCATGGCATACCTATGATATTCCTGCCCTGGAGCAGGAATTCAAGACCAATCTGACAACGGGCCTGACAACGGAGGATCTTCCAGCCCGTCAGGCCCTCTACGGTCCGAATGAATTGAAAGAAACAGGGGGTGTTTCCCCTCTGAAACTACTGATCTCCCAGTTCACCAACACGATGGTGCTGATCCTCATTGCAGCCGCCGTTGTGTCGGGATTGCTGGGAAAAACAACGGAGACCTTCGCGATCGGAGCCATTGTTGTGCTCTTTGCGCTGCTGGGCTTTCTGCAGGAGTACAGGGCTGAAAAAGCCATGGCCGCACTCAAACGGCTATCGGTGCCTGTGGTGCGCGTGCGCCGCAACGGACAAATTCAGGAAATATCTGCCCGGGAACTGGCGCCAGGCGATATTGTATTGCTGGAGGCCGGAAATGCTGTACCCGCCGACCTGCGCATCACAGAGAGCATCAACCTAAGCATCCAGGAAGCCGCCCTGACCGGCGAGTCGGAACCCGTGGAAAAGAACACCGATACCCTGCAACAGACCGACGTACCGGTGGGCGACCGCCGCAATATGGCCTACATGGGCACCGCAGTAACCTACGGGCGGGGCACGGCCATGGTCGTCAGTACCGGCATGGCCACTGAGTTGGGTAAAATCGCTACGCTGCTGCAAAGCGTGCAACGGGAAATGACTCCTATGCAGCAGCGGCTCGAAAAGGTAGGCATGCAACTGGCGATCGGCGGCGTTGGGGTGGCCGCCCTGGTGATGGTTATTGGTCTGTTAAAAGGCGAAACACTCGACGAAATGTTCCTCACGGCTGTTTCCGTAGCGGTTGCCGTGGTGCCGGAAGGGCTGCCGGCAGTGGTGACTGTGACGCTGGCGCTGGGCGCGCAACGAATGTTGCGCCGCCGCGCACTGATCCGAAAATTGCCGGCCGTGGAAACCCTGGGCTCCGTGACCACCATCTGTTCTGATAAAACCGGAACCATCACGGAAAACCGCATGACCGTTTCTATCATTGACGTGGCGGGGCACAACATGGCCTTGCAGGGAAAGGCAAAGCAACCATCCGGTGCACCTGACAAAGCAGACGGATTCCTGCAATCCCAGCCTGTGGAAATAGGACTGGCCATGGCGGCAGGCGCTTTGTGCAACGACGCGTCCATGCAACCCGATCCGCAAACAGGCCGCTACCTGCCCATCGGCGACCCCACGGAAGGCGCCCTGCTCGTGGCAGCTTCGCAGGTAAATCTGCACAAAAATGACCTTGAAAAGATCTTGCCGCGGGTGAACGAACTGCCGTTCGACGCCGTCCGCAAACGCATGACCACCGTACACCGACTTCCGGCTTCTCCGGAAAGTCTGCCCGGTACGCTGCATGCCCTGGCAAATCCGGAATTTACTTTTGTCGAATTTGCCAAAGGCGCTGTGGACGGGCTGCTGCCCTTGTGCAGCCATATTTTGCTGCATGGCAAAGCCATCCCTATCGACGACCATTGGAAGCAGCGCATCGATGCCGCCCATGAACAAATGGCCCAAAACGGAATGCGGGTACTCGGCCTGGCTCTCCGCTGGCAACAGGATGCTATCCCGCGGGAAGACGATCTGATGTTTATCGGCCTGACCGGCATGATCGATCCGCCCCGGCCCGAGGTGAGACAAGCGGTGGCGACTTGTAAAAGCGCAGGTATCCGGCCGGTGATGATCACCGGCGACCACCCCCTGACAGCACGCTTCATTGCCCATGACCTCGGTATTACCGACAATTTCCGGGTGAAAACCGGCAATGACCTGAATCAAATGACCCCGGAAGAACTGGCTGAGGCAGTACGCGAGGTTTCCGTGTACGCACGCGTAACGCCCGAACAAAAGCTGCGCATCGTGGAAGCCCTGCAAGCGCAAAATGAAGTGGTGGCCATGACCGGCGACGGTGTGAACGACTCGCCTGCTCTCCGAAAAGCCGACATCGGCATCGCCATGGGCNNCCCCGGAAGAACTGGCTGAGGCGGTACGCGAGGTTTCCGTGTATGCTCGTGTAACGCCCGAACAGAAACTACGCATCGTAGAGGCTCTGCAGGCGCAAGACGAGGTAGTGGCAATGACCGGCGACGGGGTGAACGACTCGCCAGCCCTGCGAAAAGCCGATATCGGCATCGCCATGG
>DLXL01000600.1:0-2617 GCA_003448025.1 Saprospirales bacterium
CATTGCTTAGCTTGGGTGTTTCATTCATATTATTCCTTCCCAAACTCAGCCGAACGCAAACTAAAACACTAAAACACCCAAACACTACCTTTCCGGTTTCCATTCATCCAAATAGGATTTTTTTCCAAGCAGCATCCAAAGTCCTTCCCTGAAATAAATCATGGTAAGTGGTATGTATCCATATTGCCGGAATCGCCGGGGCGAATGATGTATCCTGAGTTTCCGCATGTATTTTATCCTTCCAATGTCCTGTAAACGATAGAAAAGGTTGCAATCTTCTCCTGCGGTAAGGTGTTCCATATAACCCCCGATTTGCTCAAAAGCATCCCGTCTTACCATCTGACACTCTCCTTTAGCCAAAGGAGCCCTCACCCAAAAGGACAGTCGGATGATGGTATTCATGATGATATGGTAAAGCTTGTCTGACAACCGCGCCTCTTCAGGATAAACCCAGATCGGCACTGTTGCGCCCACCAAATCTGGTTTTTTATCAAATGCCTTGAAAAATTTTTGAAAAAAATAATCCTTGTCCGGAATCCGAACATCCGCATCTAAGCGCAGAAGCAAGGATGCTTTGGCTTGTGCAGCTCCAAGGTTACAACCAATGGCGATATTCTGTTTCCCCGGCCCTCCTTCCACAAGTTTAACACGGTGGTTAGATAATGCGGCAAAATGCTGCACAATGTCGATGGTGCCATCCGTACTATTAGCATCCGAAACAATAATTTCGAGATCGTATTTGTCCCAAAAAGGTTCAAACTGTGCCAGGGTTGTTCCGATATACTTGGCCTCGTTCCGGGTTGGAATGAAAATGCTCAGTCTTGGCGAACTCATATGTAATATCATTGATGGTACAAAAACAGATCTCCTATCCCTCACCTGATTTCAAATCAAACCGCCGGATCAACTCCTCTACCATTGGATTGCTTTCTCTCATTTTATCCAGTTTTTCCCTGTTGGTCAATGGGCGTACTACTCTTGCAGCCTGTTGTTGTTCCTGTTCTGCCTTTTTTTGCTCGTCCAGTATTACTTCAATTTTTAACGCATTATCGTGAAGGCGTTTGCGCAGGATTTCCATCAAACGCGCCATTTCACCTTTTACGTTGTTTTGTTCTATAGTGGTTCCAACGATGGCCTTTAATAGTTTGTCTTCCAGTCGTAATTCTGCATTGGTCAGCGCAATTCTTACCAGATTCGACTCAAGCATGGCAGCATAGGCATGCCATTCCGTCCGTGCATTTTCCAGGGTAAGCCTGCTTTCCAAACTTGCCCGGTGTATCTCCTCTTCTTCTACCAATTGATCAAATGCATCCAGCTTCATCGGAATAGACTCGAGTTTCATGCTTCCCTGGCGCAATCCCTTGCGCACATCTACCATATCTTTGGAGGTAAGGATTTGTGCATTACTAAGTTCTCTCACACTGGATGCTGGAGGTGCAATAGTTGGTGGCGGTGTAGCGTGAGAGGATATAGCCTGAATTACTGGCTGTTCAGGTCGTTTTTCAACTGCCGGAGCGGCAGTGCCCCTCAGGTCAGGCGTTTTTTTTTCCAGCTCAGCGCCTTTGACAGCGCGTCCTATATGGCACATTTTCAGCAAGGCCATTTCTACATGCAGCCTTTTGTGTCGCGCCATCTTAAAATTGATATCACAATCGTTGGCCAGATTCATCGCCGTAAGCAGAAAGGAAGAAGGGGCCAGAGCTGCCTGTTGTTTATAACGTTCCCGAAGGTTCTCTCCCACTTCCAGCAGGCCAAGTGTGGCGCTATCTTTACAAACCAACACATTGCGCAGATGCTCCGCCAATCCGAGAATGAATACTTCAGGGTCAAATCCCTTGCGAAGGATTTCATCAAAATGGTTCATCGTGGAAGCGGCATCTTCTGCCAGAAGCGCATCCGTGATCTGGAAAAAATAATCATAATCCAGCACGTTCAGGTTCTCGATCACCGCATCATAGGTAATCTTCCTGCCTGCTCCACTGGTAATGCGGTCAAAAATTGACAAGGCATCGCGCAGGGCGCCATCCGCTTTTTGAGCAATAATGTGGAGGGCATCTTCTTCCGCTTCAATATGTTCCTGAGCACAAATAGATTTCAGGTGCGCCACCGTGTCTGCCACGGTAATTCGGCGAAAATCAAAAATCTGGCAGCGCGAAAGAATGGTCGGAATGATCTTGTGCTTTTCCGTAGTAGCCAAAATGAAAATGGCATACGGTGGCGGCTCCTCCAGGGTCTTCAAAAAAGCATTGAAGGCCTGGTTGGAAAGCATATGCACCTCGTCAATGATGAATACTTTGTATTTACCCTGCTGCGGCTGGAAACGAACCTGCTCCGTGAGGGCGCGAATATGCTCAACCGAATTATTGGAGGCCGCATCCAACTCAATGATGTTAAACGAAGCACTTTCGTTAAACGATTTACAGGACGAACATTCATTGCAGGCTTCAAACTCAGGTGTGCGGTTTTCGCAATTGAGAATTTTAGCCAGAATACGGGCACAAGTCGTTTTACCTACCCCACGCGGACCCGTAAACAAAAAAGCATGGGCTACCTGACCACTGGCCAAAGCATTTTTCAAGGTTCCGGCTACATGCCCCTGCCCCACAACGTCTTGAAA
>DLXL01000600.1:2723-2929 GCA_003448025.1 Saprospirales bacterium
CTACATGACCCTGCCCCACAACGTCTTGAAAACGCTGTGGACGGTACTTGCGCGCTGAAACAATGAAATGACTCATAGGCTATTTTTCCTGAACCGTAAAGGTAGGCCAAAAACAGGAGAATTCAGCAAACTATATTGTAGGGGAGACTTCAGTTACCCCTACAATAATGCCCTGCCAAATGCCAACATAAACACATAAACCAACA
>DLXL01000600.1:3180-4617 GCA_003448025.1 Saprospirales bacterium
AACATAAACACATAAACCACATAACCACATAAACCACATAAACCACATAAACATATAAACCCCATAAACACTAAACCACTTTTTCCCAAAAAACACAGACTTTTGCCTTTGATATCCTTTTCAGGATCGGTACTGAATATTTTCTTAATCAGATTGTACAGGTTTTCGCTCGTAATTGTTTAATAAACAATTGATTTTCAAAGTGTTTAACCTTTAACAATCTACTGTCCAACCAAAAATGAAAGAAATTAAAACGTATCTCGACGCGAACAAACAACGTTTTCTTGATGAATTGCTCGAAATCCTGCGCATCCCATCGGTGAGTGCAGATCCGAAATATGCCGGCGATGTTCGCCGCATGGCTGAAGCTACTGCCCAACACCTTAAAGCCGTGGGCGCAGACAACGTGGAAGTATGCAATACTGCCGGCCACCCCATTGTATATGGAGAAAAAATGGTGAACCCAAAAGCGCCAACTGTACTGGTATACGGCCACTACGATGTTCAACCGGCCGATCCGCTGAATTTGTGGGATAGCCCACCGTTTGAACCCGTGGTTAAAAAAACAAAACATCATCCGGACGGCGCCATTTTTGCCCGCGGATCCTGCGACGATAAAGGCCAGTTTTTTATGCACGTGAAGGCCTTTGAAATGATGCTGAACACGAAGAACCTTCCTTGTAATGTAAAATTCATGATCGAAGGCGAGGAGGAAGTGGGCTCCAAAAACCTGGAAAAATTTTGTCGCGATAACAAGAAAAAACTGGCCTGTGATGTGGTGCTGATCTCTGATACCAGCATCATAGATAACAAAACACCTAGTATTACAGTCGGACTGCGCGGGCTTTGCTACATGGAGGTGGAAGTTACGGGTCCTAACAAAGATTTACACTCAGGTGTATACGGGGGCGCTGTTGCTAATCCGATCAATGTTTTGTGCCAGATGATTGCCTCGCTGCACGATGCCAAGCGTCACATCACCGTAAAAGGCTTCTATGATGATGTGCAAAAAGTGAGCGGCAAGGAACGAAAAGCCATGAACGCAGCACCATACGATGAAAAACAATATATGAAAGATCTCGGCGTGAACGATTTGATGGGCGAAAAAGGGTACACCACCGTGGAACGCACCGGTATTCGGCCAACACTGGATGTGAATGGCATCTGGGGTGGCTATATTGGTGAAGGCGCGAAAACAGTATTGCCCAGCAAGGCCTACGCTAAAATTTCCATGCGCCTGGTGCCGGATCAGGATCCGAAGAAAATTGAAAAACTCTTTCAGAAACATTTCGAAGGCCTGGCGCCTAAATCCGTTAAAGTAAAAGTTACGGCCCACCACGGAGGCTACCCGGTTGTGGTGCCTACCAACTCCGTGGAATACAAAGCTTCTGAAAAAGCCATGGAACAGGCATTTGGGAAAAAACCACTACCGCAGCG
>DLXL01000600.1:4752-5072 GCA_003448025.1 Saprospirales bacterium
AAAAAACCACTACCGCAGCGCGGCGGCGGCAGTATCCCTATCGTGGCTATGTTTGATCAGGTACTCAATGCCAAATCTGTACTCATGGGATTCGGCCTCGACTCAGATGATATCCACTCACCAAACGAGCACTACGGATTGTTCAATTACTATAAAGGCATTGAAACCATTCCGTATTTCTATAAGTACTATGCGGAAATGAAGAAGAAGTAAAAGCCTGGCAAAATACAATAAAGTACCAAAAAAAGCATGAGTCATCCCGATTTTTTGGGGGTGGCTCATGCTCATTTTAAACCAAAATATAAGTAACCACAAAGTCA
>DLXL01000600.1:5255-8508 GCA_003448025.1 Saprospirales bacterium
TGTGTCCTCTGTGACTTTGTGGTTACTTATATTTTAGAGCATTGTATCATGCATGCGTAAAAAGCAATGATGCTAAACTCATGCGTTTTTTGAAGGTATATTCCATTAAAAAACAGATGTCATACCGAAGGATGACTCAAATTTATTTTTCTATAGAATTAATGAAAAATCTATAGAAAAATAAAATATCTATATTTTAAAACATTCAAATTATGGCGCCGATTCCAAAAATAAATCAGTGAAAAACTACCGCCCTTCCACCTCTTCCAAAAAGCCTTCCAGAATTTCATTGAACTCGGCGGGCTTTTCCATCATCGGTGCATGGCCACATTTGTCGAGCATGTGGAGACGGGAGTCGGAAATGAGGTCCCTGAATTTTTCGCCTACGAACGGTGGGGTTACAATATCCTGCAAGCCCCAAATGAGTAGGGTAGGTGCTTTGATTTTATGAAGTTTATCAGCAAGGTTATGGCGCACGGCTGATTTGGCAGTGGCTACTACCCGAATGGCTTTGCCGCGATCATTTACGATGCCAAACACTTCATCCACCAGTTCTTTGCTGGCAACGTTCGGATCGTAAAACGTCTGAGCGGTTTTGTTCTTGATGTATTCATAATCGCCGCGTTTGGGGAACGCAGAACCAAAAGCGCTTTCGTACAAACCTGAACTTCCAGTCAGGGTCACAGACGCAATTCGCTCCGGATGAGCAATGACATATAGCAGAGCCACATGTCCTCCTAAAGAGTTACCCAATACATGTACCTTCTCGTAACCTTTGTATTCCACAAACTTCCCAACAAAATCTACCAGCCCCGCCACAGATACCTGAAGTATAGGCAGCTCATAGATTGGCAGGATGGGGATTACCACATTGTATTTATGTGCAAAATGATTGGTGAGATCCTCAAAATTACTGAGCGCACCAAACAGGCCATGCAATAACATTAAAGGGGTGCCTTCACCACCGGTTTCGATATACTTAAAACCTTTCTCTTCTTTTATCGGAAAATTCATGCGCGGGATGTCTGAATGATGCAGGAGAATAGATGCTATGGGCAAAAGTAGAAAAATCCTGTTAACCGAGTTGATTTTCCAGCATATTCTGACAAAATACCCAACATGAGCCCCCCTCCCTGACATTCGGGAAGACTCATATTGGGTTTCCAATACTGATTAGATAGTATACTGAATGTATCAGGAGGCTCGCTGCTCCGGTCGCAATTGGTAGGCCATCCATGAGACTACACTCAGCAGTACTACTGCGCCAGCCTGGTGTGCTACGCCAAGGTCTACCGGAATTTTTGCTTTGCAATTGATCACCGTGAATATACCCAGTAACACCTGGATACTTACCACTCCCAATAACCACCAGCCACTACGCCGTAGCTGCAAACTGATGTTTTCCTTGAATAGTCTCCACACAAAAAATACCACTAACCCGGTAAGTATATAGGCTGTATTGCGATGCAAAAAATGCAGCAATGCCGGCATAAATGGATTAGTATCATATTGAATAAAACTATCGGAGGTCCAGTGAGATGCTTCTAGCAACACAGCCGGTAAATACTCACCATGCATATCTGGCCAGGTTGGGAAAAACAAGCCTGCTTTAGAACCCGACATCATAGCTCCCAAACCGATTTGCAGGAAAGTAACACCCAACAGAATCCAGGAAAGGCGCCTGAAACTAGGCAGGGAAACTTCCTTTTGCCTGGGTGAAACCGTGATAAACCAGGTCCACATCAGATAAGTGAAGATCACCAGCGCCATACTCAGATGAAGCGTCAGATTATAGGCATTCACCCACGGACGTTTAATCAAACCGCTGGCTACCATAGCCCATCCGAAAAAGCCTTCCAGACCAGCAAGACCTACGACCATCAACAAACGGGGCATCAATCTGCGCGACAAGATGCCCTTGAACCAAAACCAGAAAAAAGGAACGACGAATACCACAAACATCAGGCGGGCCCACAGACGGTGGAAATATTCCCAGAAGTAAATAAACTTAAAATCTTCCAGCGACATACCCTGGTTGATTTTAACATACTGGGGTGTTTGCTTGTACAACTCGAACGCTGATTGCCATTCGGCCTCCTGTAGCGGAGGGATAGCTCCGGTGACAATCTCCCAACGGGTAATACTCAAGCCACTTCCCGTGAGCCTGGTTATCCCGCCGATTACAATCTGGAAAAATATCATCACCAGTCCGGTTAATAACCAGAGCTGCACTGCCCGCGGAATTTTCAAATCGTCCGCATATTTGAATTTGAACATGTTGTAAAGGATTGATTCAGATCTTAAAACAAAAGTACCGTTGCTTTGATTTACAGTTTTCCATGTTTGGTCCCTTTCTATGAAATTTAGATGGTTTAAAAAGATTCCCCCTACGGGCATCATTAGGGCTGTTAGTTTGTGGATAACGATATAACTTCATAATGCACTATCGTAATCCAAAGAAGTTACCAGTATTGTCCACAAGTTGCCCACAAAAAAGGTAATTTAAAATCAAATGATTAGATACTTCTCCACACCAAATCTGCATAAAGTTAAGAACTACCCTGTTGAACTTTTCACCGCAACCAACAATGTGAATCAACGTTTGTCCTTTTAGGTTTATACACAGCGCATCCTGTGGATATCCTCTTTTTCACCTAAACACAATGAGCCTTTGTTAGCCATTGTTCATGAATCATACAGTTCTCCACAAGCATTCCCCACAATGAGCATTTTCAAATAGATTTGATTTTCAAGGATTTATAATCTTCGAAAAAAGGGTCTGTGGATAACTTTTACAACAAATTATATTACATGTAAAATGATTGATTATCAATATTTTAATAAATTAATAAAGTTTATTATTCCGGTTATCTTGTTTTATTTAAAATATTATTTTATATTTCATAAAACAAATTTAAAATTTAAATACATTATATGGAAGTACTAATAACAAAGAATGATAATTATGCATAAAGTTATTTCTCCCGCAGATGTCTATAGAAAGCCTTCGGCCTGACTAATCACGTAAACGTAGAAATAGCCAGGCCGAGCTCTCTTATTAAATTAATCACCCATATTTAAATAGCTGCCAAAGTCAGCAGAAAAATCCACGTCATCCACGTTCCAAAAAAAATCAGCGTAATATGAGTCAAACACGATCCAAAAAAAAAAAACCAAAAACAACTAAAAAAACAAAAAAAAAACAAACAAAAAAAAAAACATAAGAAAACAAAACAAAGACAACACAAATAAA
>DLXL01000517.1:0-2865 GCA_003448025.1 Saprospirales bacterium
CAAACCCATCAAACCATTCAAACCTTCGGCGGCTAAACCCGCCGGTACATCAAACCAATCAAACTCTTCAAACCATTCAAACCTTCGGCGGCTAAACCCGCCGGTACATCAAACCATTCCGCACTCTTACACATCTCAATATATGGGCGACGCACACTTATTAGACGACTGGAAACTGGAACAACAGGAATGGCTGGAGGCGCTGGAGGAAGTGCTGGAGAGCCAGGGTAAATCCCGTTCGGAAGAATTATTACAGGCCATGCGCCGCATTTTAGCCAGGCACGGCGTGGCAACCAGTGGCTCTGCCCTGAACACTCCCTACATGAATACTATTGCTCCGGAAGACCAGCCGGCCTATCCCGGCGATCTGGAACTGGAGACAAAAATTGAAAATATCCTTCGTTGGAATGCGCAGGCAATGGTTCTGCAGGCACAGGATAAAAACCTGGCACTGGGCGGACACATTGCCACCTATGCTGCCTGTGCTACCATGCTGGAAGTGCTGTTTAACCATTTCCTGCGCAAGCGTTCGGCAGATTACGGCGGCGATTTACTGATGTTTCAGGGACATGCTTCTCCTGGCATTTATGCCCGCGCGGTGTTCGAGGGTCGTTTGCCGGAACAGGCCATTGCCGATTTCCGTCAGGAAACCCTGGGCGGTGTATCGTCCTACCCGCACCCGCGCCGCATGCCGAATTTCTGGCAGGCGCCCACGGTAAGTATGGGTCTTGGTCCGATGACAGCCGTTTATCAGGCCCGTTTTGCCAAATACCTGGAAAATCGAGGTTTAAAGCCTGAAAATGGCGGCAAAGTGTGGCATTTCATCGGCGACGGCGAAATTGACGAGCCGGAAATCTACGGCACCATCGGTATGGCCAGTCGCGAAAATCTGGACAATCTGGTGTTTGTGGTGCACTGTAATCTGCAGCGTCTGGATGGTCCGGTGCGCGGCAACGGCAAAATCATTCAGGAAGTGGAGCGCCACTTCTTTGGCGCCGGATGGGAGGTAATCAAAGTGATCTGGGCCAGTGAATGGGACGAACTCCTGTCCAAAGATGAGGAAGGCGTATTGTTGGAGCGTTTCGAACGCATGCTCGACGGGCATTTCCAGGAAATTGCCTCCACCAACGATGGCGCTTTTGTGCGGAAAATGCTGATCGGACAGCACAATGGTAAAGAAATTGTACTGGACGATCTGAGCGAGCGGATCACAGCACTGCTGGCCGGTTATACCGACGAGCAGCTGGGTAAAATGCGTCGCGGGGGTCATGATGCGCATAAAGTATACGCCGCCTACGAGCGCGCCATTCGCGCCGGCAAACCGGTAGCTATTATCGTCAAAACCGTGAAGGGTTATGGCATGGGCAAATCTGCCGAGGGAAAAAACAAAGCTCACCAGACCAAAGATTTGAGTGATGATTTCCGCGTGGAAATCAAAAACCGCTACCAAATTCCGCTTACCGACGATGAGGCTCGCGAGGCCAAATTCTGGTGGCCGGCAGCTGATGCTCCGGAGCGGAAATACCTGGTGGAAAGACGGGAGAAATTGGGCGGATTCCTGCCGGAGCGTTCTGATAAATACGCACCATTCCAGGCGCCCGACCTTTCCCTGTTTGAAAAACAACTGAAAGGAAGCGAAGCCGGCAAAACGGTATCTACTACCGGCGCCATGATGGACATTTTGGGTCAACTGATCAAAAACCCGGAAATTGGCAAGTACATCGTACCCATTGTGCCGGATGAGGCACAAACTTTTGGTATGGAGCCGCTTTTCAACTCGGTGCAAATCTGGAACCAGAAAGGCCAGCTGTACACACCGCTGGAAATCGGTATCGCGGTAATCAAATATAAGGAGTCTAAAACCGGACAGGTTTTGCAGGAAGGTATCAATGAGGATGGCGCTACCGCCAGCTTCACGGCAGCCGGTACGGCTTATGCCCTGCACGGCGTGCCTACGGTGCCGTTCTATATTTACTATTCCATGTTCGGTTTCCAGCGTGTGGGCGATATGGTTTGGGCAGCAGCCGATATGATGTGCAAAGGCTTCCTGTTGGGCGCCACTGCCGGTCGTACCACCCTGAACGGGGAAGGATTGCAGCACCAGGATGGCCATTCCATCCTGTTGGCGCAAACCATGCCGAGTGTGATTCCTTACGATCCGGCTTTTGGCTACGAACTGGCGGTGATCGTCCAGGATGGCCTGCGCCGCATGTACCAGGAAAACGAATCCAAGATTTATTACATCACCCTGTACAACGAAAACCTGCTGATGCCGGAAATGCCCAAAGGTGTGGAAGAAGGTATTCGCAAAGGGTTATATCGCTACCAGAAATCCAGCACCAAAGGCGGCGCCAAAGCGCATTTGTTTGGTTCTGGTGTGATCATGAAACAAGTGCTGGAAGCCGCAGAAATCCTGGAAAAAGAAGGCGTCAGCACCGATATCTGGAGCGCCACTTCCTGGACCGAGCTCTACCGCGATGCCGTTGCCTGCGACCGCTGGAACATGCTGCACCCGGGCGAAACAGAGCGCGTACCATTTGTGAAACAAGCCCTCAAAGGTGAAGATGGCGTTTTTGTGAGCGCCAACGACTGGATCAAATTGACGGCCGGACAACTGTCGCCTTGGATGCCGGAATCCTTCACAGCACTGGGTACAGACGGATTTGGCTTGTCAGAAAGTCGCGAAAACCTGCGCGATTATTTTGAGATCAGCCCCAAGTACATTGCCCTGGCAGCCGTTCGTTTGCTACACAAGCAAGGCAAAATCTCGGATAAAGCGGTGAAAGAGTTTATGAAAAAGTACGGTATTGTGAGTGAGAAGCTTGATCCGATGGGTGTGTAAAGTACATGATTGACGAGTACATG
>DLXL01000517.1:2988-6134 GCA_003448025.1 Saprospirales bacterium
TGAGTACATGATTGAAGAGGGGGGCGCTCGGTTTGGCAATTCTGTGGATGCCAGGCCGAGCGCTTTACTTTTTCAAACATGTAATTGTCAATCATGTCATTCCCTCCCCTCTTCAATCATGTACGCATGTAATTGTCAATCATGTAATATTTCATTTTTTTCGAAACCAACCTTATGAAACACCTGATTTGTTTTTTCCTGTTGCTTTTTCAAGGATGGATGTTATTGGCGCAAACGCCAGTCAATGCTATCTACATGGAATTTGGATATGTCAATGTACCAAAGGAAGATAAATTGTTAGAGGCCATGTTTGGATACTCCAAATACCGGTATTATATGGATGACCATATTATCAACTTTGAACAAAGCGTAGATTAACCTCCAGAGGTAAAACAACTTTTTGGCCCTGGACTTTCATCCAGTTACATATTTGATATCAACCGAAATGAGCTCTTTTTGTGTGTTACACTTGATTCTGTAAAAATTCGGATGCCTGCTACGGAAAAAGATCTAGCTGTTTTTGAACAGATGTTGAAGCATGATATAAATAATACAAGTTATAACAATAAAGAAACCCGGCAATTGGAAATCCTTGGTAAGAAGACAGTAGGCTATCCAATCCCTGGCATTTATTCAGACACTGCATTTCTTTTTGTTCACAAAGAAATCAATGTCTCAAATCACTTACATAAGTTTCCATGGTACCGTCCAAAAGGTCCAATCGGGCCCGGTTTGATTATGGGACGCAACGACCAAATCCCAAATGGCCTATTACTTGAATTTAGGGTTATTCATATGGAATTAGATCGGCCCAGATCACTAGCATCTGAATTAGGTGCTTATACACTGGTCTCTGAAGAAGAAGGAGCAAAGGCTATCCAAAATTTTTTAAACCCAAAGTAAATCCTGATTATGGATAAATTTAATTCACCACCAGACATCAAAATCAAAAATTACACGCTCTTTTTTCCCGGTTGAATAATTAGGCCCCGTTTTTGTTCGTTTTGGGGGAGACTTCGGTCATGTTGATTTTAGACCTATAAGATTTTGGAAACCAAGTGGATTTACATAAGTTATTGGTGGCTGACAAAGCTAACTGGGAGCACATATAACATCTTGTAACCGCTCGTTTCAACGAGCGGCCGAGAATACCCCTCTGATCCCATCTAGCATCTTTACAAAACATCAGCATCAAAAATCCCAGTGAGACATATAATCAGGATATTATTTCCAGTATGGCTTTGTTCGGGTCTTTGGTTGATGCTGATGTTTTGTAAAGATGTTAGATGGGATGGGTGGGTCGGCTTTAACCCGCTGTTAAAACAGCGGGTTACAAGATGATATATGTGATTTGTGGGTGGTCATTCCCGGCCGCTCTTTAAAATTGGAGTTCCAAGATGTCACATGAGTACGAGATAATCTTAGAAACTGATGTCCCATTTAACTTGTTTACATACCATGGGTTATGGCAACCTTACAGGTTTAAAATCAACATGACCATTGGTGACGTTGTAAGCCTAATTCATCCTTTATGCCGCAAATCCATCCTTGCCTCCGATTCCTTTTATTCCTTTCTCTTGTTTTATCTGTCGGCGTAGCCCAGGCCCAGGAGCAACTGGGTATGCGGCTGGAACGCTACTCGGGTATTTACAGCGCCGGAATAAACCCGGCCAATACCGCGTTTACCCCGCACAACTGGGAGGTCAGTCTGTTTAATGCCGATCTGTTTTTAGAAAACAGTTACACTTTTCTGCGCAATACCAGCCTGCAAAATGCCCTGCGCAATACCGACAAAATTGTATCCGTAACTGATACCTCTGCGGAAAATCCGCCGGCCAGAGATGCCATTTGGCAGGATTTTGCCACCCCGACCCGACCCATGCATGCGGTTGTCCAAACCCGTGTGGGCGGCCCGGGGTTTAGTTTTCGGTTCGGAGATAACCATACCGTGGGCTTGACTACGGCTTTTCGGACGCATTTTTCCAGCTACCGCATTCCCGAGTTTTTTGCTTATCAGAATATATCCAACCTGCCCCGAAATCAGGCTATTAATATTCCTTCAGTAGGTCTGAGTGGCATGTCGTGGGCGGAAATTGGGCTGCATTACAGTCACTTACAGGAAATGGGCGACCTGCAAATGGCCTGGGGTATTTCGCCCAAGCTGCTGCTCGGATATGAGGGATTTTTTGTTCGGGCACAGTCCAACTTCGATTACACCGAAAAGCCGGGCGATACGGTGGTGGTAGGCAGTGGCCGCTGGGACTATGCCTTTACCAACGGGAATCTGACCGATAATTCGGAGGATGTATCCCTGAAACGTCAGGGAATGGGCATGGCTTTTGACCTGGGTGTAAGCTGGGCTATGCCTTCTGAGGAAGAAGACGGCTCTTATCGCTGGCGGGCAGGCATTTCACTGGTGGATGCCGGTTGGATGCGGTTCCGCAATACCGCGCGCAAACACCGGGTCGTATTTGACACCGCCATAACCGTTACCGGAGCACAGTTTCCGGGGAGAGATAATGTGGATGATATCCTGCAGGATGTCAGTCAGGCATTTATGGGCGACAGCACAGCCTCTTTGCTGGGCAATGCGTTCAGTATGGCCTTACCCACGGCTTTATCCCTGCAATTTGACGCGCAGGTGATGCCTATGGTATACGTGGGAGCAGTATTGGTGCAACGAACCCCGTTCTCTAAAAATGCCCTGAAACGACCTGCAACTCTGGCTGTAGTGCCCAGATTTGAGCACAAATGGTTCTCTGCCTCCCTGCCGGTAGTAGTGAACGACTGGCGCAGTGTTCGCATAGGCGCGGCAGCGAGAATAGCCTGGCTTTACCTGGGCACTGACAACCTCAACAGCTTTTTCACCAAAGACAAGCTCAGCGGCGCCGACTTCTATATCGGATTGAAAATCAATGGATTTCGGATCAAATCCGGAGAAAAAGGCTATCGTTTGAACAAGGAAAGAGGCAGCCGAAGCAGCGGCCCGAATAGGAAGAAGATTAAGTGTTATACGTTTTGATTTTTTTACCGCAGAGAGGCGGGGCAGGGGGGGGGGGGATTTTTATATAAGGGGGGGAGGGGGAAAACAAAAAAAAAAAAAAAAAAAGAGGCGAGAGACAGAAAACAAAAAAAAAAAAGAAAAA
>DLXL01000517.1:6252-7581 GCA_003448025.1 Saprospirales bacterium
CCCCCCCGCATCTCCGGCATAAACAATCAATAATTCGCCTGCACCTGTATCCTCAGGAAATTGCCTTTTTCGGCATAATCAGTGGCATAGTCCCAGTATTTGCGGTTGCTGATGACGTACGCCACGGTAAATTCCATGTTTTTCAAGGGAATCCATTCAACGCCAATTTCCAATTCATTCATATCGTATTTACGGGCATCCACCTCATGTTTCTTGGCGCCATCAAACACCTGATAGCGCGCATAAGGATTAATAGACCCCTTGCCAAGTTTGGTGCGATAGGATGCTGTAATGAAGCCTCCATTGAGTTTTTGCACCCGTACACTGTCTGATTGCGGGTCGAATGAGGGACTTTCTCCGATATTGTATTCGGCCAGAATGCCGAATGGTTGCTGATAAAGCACCACCGTAGCCGCTACCCGACGATCTGTATAGGTGAGATTCTCATTGGTTTTAACCCCTTTGGTGGTAGACAGGAGTGTGAATTTACCGCTATAGGCCTGAATACCCGGCTCGATGATTTGCTTCCCAACTTTAAATGGGTAGCTCAATCTGGCTACAGCGTGCAGATTATCGTTTTGTTCCGGGCGATTGGCCGTTTGGCCATTGTATAAACCAAAAGCAAAAATGCCGTAGTCGCCAGAGCTTTTCAGGGCATCGCTGGTGAAATTTTTATAAAACTCCCGCTTTTTTTGAGGTGCGTACATAAAAAACACGCCGAAATCGCGCTCATTGGCTGCTGCTGAGTTCAAGGCATCTGAACGATCAAATGGAAGGCGGTTTGAACTGGATTGCAGGTTTTCAAACCCGAACGGCACTTTACTTTGACCAATACGCAAACGATATTCCTTCTTTTTGTCCAATGCCAGGTCAAAATACGCATCACGCACCTGCAGGAAATGTTTGCTGGTGCTGCTGGCGTCGGCGGAATAATCGAATTGGATGTAGGTGAATACCCGTTCGTGCACGTCACCACTAAGGATTAGTCGGGCGCGACGAAAGGAAAACGTCTGTCCTTTTCCAATACTCCGGTCGCATTGCTCGCAACGAAGCTCCGGGTTGGTTTCAAACAGGCGGTTATAGCGGAATTGAGCATAGCCTCTAAGGCTCAATTTATCATACCATTTGGAGGAAGATGCCGGCTTAACAGCAGCGGCAGGAGCCTTTTTGGCAAGAGAATCTGCGGATGTGGTTTGGCCATTTGCCTGTACACAAAGGAACAGCAAGCCAAACGCCATCCATTGGAGACGTAGCAACATAGTCAGGTTAGGAACAGACTTAAGTTAAGAAAAAGGAAGTGTGCGAGTTTGAGTGTTTTGGTGTTTGAGT
>DLXL01000517.1:7852-8306 GCA_003448025.1 Saprospirales bacterium
AACACCAAAACACTCAAACACTAACTCAAGCAAACATTCGGAACAGATAGAACATGATGGCTGCACCGGCAAAAGTTACCGGAAGTGTGAGCAGCCAGGCAATTGCAATACTTGTAATGGTTTTTTTGCGCAGGTTGGAAACACCTCCTTCTGCAACCATAGTACCGGCTACGCCCGAGGAAAGAACGTGTGTGGTACTAACAGGCAGACCATAATAACTGCTTACACCAATGGTAGCAGCGGCGCAAAGTTCGGCACTGGCGCCTTGGGCATATGTGAGGTGAGATTTACCAATTTTCTCGCCAATGGTAACTACAATGCGTTTCCAACCTACCATGGTGCCAAGTCCAAGGCAGAGCGAGATCAGCACTACGGCCCAGGTAACGCGAAACTCATAGGTACTTTTTAGCTCTTTAATTTCAGCTTTGGCAGCTACAGCCAGATCGCCTTTCAG
>DLXL01000517.1:8470-8652 GCA_003448025.1 Saprospirales bacterium
GTTTCTGCTTTTACTGCGGCTTCCAATTTTTTGTTAAAAGACTGAATGGATTTGCGCATGGCAAAAACGGATGTTTTGTCTTTGGCATTGAACGTATCCAATTGAGCAACTATTTTCCTACATTCCTTGGCTAATGGCTCCAAGTGCAAACTATCATTAGCCATCGCCTGATTTAAAGACAC
>DLXL01000401.1:0-403 GCA_003448025.1 Saprospirales bacterium
ATCTTACAAAAAGCTTGAATCAAGCTTCACAATACACAAAACAAGTAAAACGGGCTGCACAACAAAACAAGTGCAATCAATGCCCAAAAAATCATGGATTCTAAAGGAGCAGGCGGTTTGGATGAACGGTGTTACACCGGGAGGTGTAACAGGCTTTTTCAGGGTATATGGCAACAAAGATAACCTTTAGCCATCAACCTCCAAGTTAAATCTACAATAATTTGCAGGTATGTCGGAATTCCGGTAATCTGTGTCTGACAAGCATTTCTTTTTTTGACCTAAAAACAACAGGAGTCATCCCAAATTTTTCAGGGATGCTCCTGTTTTTGATCAAAAGGCATCCCGGACCTCTCAAGAGGTCCAACCCTACGGTATGTAAACAAGTATCATGAGTCTTAACTCC
>DLXL01000401.1:794-5588 GCA_003448025.1 Saprospirales bacterium
CCGGCATGATTAACCAATTATCTCTCCACTTCTTGTCTGCGAGATTGCCAACATGATAACCAATCTAATGCCGGTGCGCTGCACCTCCGCTCCTTAAATCCATTTTATGACTACAAATATTTCCGGGGCGCTGCCCCTTAATGCAACTTGTGTACATACCGTAGGAGGTCCAACCTTTGTAGCACATTAATCGCAAATCGCATCCCGGACCTCGCAAGATGTCCAACTTACGCCGCGAGATTGGACCTCTTGCAAGGTCCTTAATCACCTATACCATGTTGCTACAAAGGTTAGACCTCTGCCGAGGTCTACAGTGCAAAGCCCAAAACAAAACAGGAGCCGCTCCTTACCAAGGGCGGCTCCTGTTTTATCTACCTTAAAGGCTAAACTGTTTTTAGCCTTTCACTTCTTCGAATTCTACATCCTGCGCTTCGCTGCCTGAGCCGCCTCCGCCACGCGGACCGCCGGTGGCAGAATCGTATGGGTTTTCCGCAGGCTGGCCACCTCCTGCCGCCTGTTGTGCGGCATAGATGTCCTGGCTGGCTGCATTCCATGCCTCTGTCAGTGCCGCCTGAGCTGCATCCAACCGATCCATGTCCTGTGCTTTGTGTGCTTCGCGGAGATCTTCCAGCGACTTTTCAATTTTCTCCTTGTGATTGGCCGGTACTTTGTCGCCAAACTCCTTGAGTTGTTTCTCCGTCTGGAATACCAGCGAATCGGCAGCATTGAGTTTTTCGGCGCGCTCACGCACCTGACGATCGGCATCTGCATTGGCCTGAGCTTCTGCTTTCATCCGGGCAATCTCTTCTTTGCTCAAACCTGTGCTGGCTTCAATCCGGATGTTTTGTTGTTTTCCGGTGCCTTTATCCATGGCCGTTACGCTCAGAATACCGTTGGCATCCATATCAAAGGTTACCTCAATCTGTGGCACACCACGTGGAGCAGGCGGAATATCGTTCAGGATAAACCGACCCACGGAGCGGTTATCGCGCGCCATGGGGCGTTCGCCCTGAAGGATGTGGATTTCTACCTGCGGCTGGTTATCAGAAGCCGTAGAGTAGGTTTTTGACTTCTTGGTTGGCACCGTGGTATTGGCTTCGATCACCACGTCGTAGATGTTACCCATTGTTTCGATACCAAGGGATAGTGGCGTTACGTCGAGCAATAACACATCGCTCACAGCGCCGCTCAACACGCCGCCTTGTACCGCAGCACCGATGGCCACTACTTCATCCGGATTCACAGAGCGGTTCGGTTTTTTACCGAAGAAACGCTCTACTTCTTCCTGGATACGTGGGATACGGGTTGAACCGCCCACGAGGATTACCTCATCTACTTCATTGGGGCGCATGCCGGCATCCTGCATGGCTTTGCGGCAGGGCTCCAGGGTGCGCTGCACCAGGGAGTCGGTCATTTGTTCAAATTTGGCGCGACTCAATTTAACCACCAGGTGCTTGGGCACACCATCCACTGCCGTGATGTAAGGAAGGTTGATTTCGGTTTCCAAACCGCTGGACAGTTCAATTTTGGCTTTTTCAGCAGCTTCTTTCAAGCGCTGTAATGCCATCGGATCCTTGCGCAGATCGATATTTTCCTGACGCTTGAACTCATCGGCCAGCCATTCAATGATGGCCTGGTCAAAGTCATCGCCGCCCAGGTGTGTATCGCCGTTGGTAGACTTTACTTCGAATACACCGCCACCCAGTTCGAGTACGGAAATATCGAAAGTACCGCCACCGAGGTCGTACACGGCAATTTTCATGTCTTTATCGCGCTTATCCAGGCCGTAAGCCAAAGCAGCAGCAGTTGGCTCGTTCACGATACGTTTCACATCGAGCCCGGCGATGGCGCCTGCTTCTTTAGTGGCCTGACGCTGAGAGTCGTTGAAGTAAGCCGGAACGGTGATCACCGCTTCCGTTACGGTTTCGCCGAGGTAATCCTCAGCTACTTTTTTCATTTTTTGGAGCACCATGGCACTCACTTCCTGTGGGGTATACAGGCGTCCGTCAATTTCAACACGAACGGTGTCATTGTCGCCTTTGACAACTTTATACGGTACGCGGCCAATTTCCTTGGTGGATTCGCTGTAGCGCATACCCATGAAGCGTTTGATAGAGGCTACGGTACGCTGAGGGTTAGTGATGGCCTGGCGTTTGGCCGGAGCACCAATTTTACGCTCGCCATTATCCAGAAAACCGATCACGGATGGTGTGGTGCGTGCACCTTCATCGTTGGCAATTACGACAGGTTCGTTGCCGACCATTACAGAGACGCAAGAGTTGGTTGTTCCGAGGTCAATACCAATTATCTTTCCCATATTGCTGGTAAATTAGTTGAAGTCTTTAAGTTTGGTGATGGGTGGCTATTTTTTGGAGAATCATTAGCCGTTTCCCCTTTTTATCAATCGTTGTGCCACGACGAAAAATCTGACGGAATGGCAGAAGCCTCCCCGTTCAACAAGTTGCATTTGGCAGAAAATGCAGGTTAATACTGGCAAAGCGACAGTTAATCCCTTAACCTTGCCACCATAATGCCGGTTTGTCCGGGCTGAGAAAGGATGTTTTCCGGAAGTGGTTGTTTGGAGATAACCACCTTTTTACCCAACGAAGAGGCGTGCATGAGGTGCATGCGACCGTTTACTTTGACGGCAAATCCCTGATGCGCAATATCCAGGTCTTTTTTCCATGCGGTAAGTGAAATAATGTCACCTTCCTGTATCAGATGCTCCATTTGAGCCACCTTGTTCTGAGGAATATAATACCAGGCATGCGCATTGATGCGCCGTTCTGCGGCACGGAGCGCACGCAAATTTTCGGGTTCTTTAACTTTAGGGTATTTGGCTGGCCGTGCAGAGATATAACCTATCTGCTTTTTATAAGGAACAGCGCCCATTTCAAGGGAGAGATCCTGAAGAATCCCTCTTTTTTCATTTTGCAGTAACCACCCGGAAAAATAGTGGATACGGGAACCATAGCCATTGACAAAACCTCCCCAATAGCGAAGTTCCTGCAGGTGCTTTTTGTAATCCGCATAATCGCCAGGAGCTGCAAGGGCAATGGCCAGGCTGTTTTCCATAAATGTCCAGCAGTCCAGTTCACATAAATTAACCGCCAGGCACTCCTCCGGATTCCGATCCAGGCAGCCATGTACATAAGGCGTTCCCAAAAAACTGCGCGCAATCAATAGCGTGCGTGCTCTGAGGCTGCTTTCCTGATCCGCTATCCGTTGTTTTTCCAGAAACAACAAGGAGTCGTTGGCAGATTGGCAAACCGCTACCACATCGGGCTCGAAATACAGATCATTAAGGGTAGAAATGCTCACATGGTTGAACCACCAGGTACACGGGATCAACAAACTGAACATACCGATTCGTTTGAGGACGCGGGAACTCATTAAAGTGTTTGTTAGCTTCATTACCCGAAATTTTCACTAAAACAGCAACCCTGCCAAAGTTGCCGACATATAACTTGCCAATGTACCGGCAATCAGTGCCCGGAACCCGAGTTTAGCCAGATCTGCCCGTCGGCTGGGTTCGAGGGCTGAGATACCGCCGATCTGGATTCCTACCGAGCCAAAATTGGCAAATCCACATAAGGCAAAGCTAAGGATTGCCAGGGTTTTTTCCGACAACAAATGACCTTCAATAATAGGTTTCAGTTGCAGATAAGCCACAAATTCGTTGGCCACCAGTTTGGTACCCATAAGAGCGCCTGCCTGTGAAGCTTCATGCCATGGCACACCCATGACGAAAGCAAATCCGGAAAACAATCCGCCAAGAATAGAATTCAGGCCAAATTCCGGATGTCCGGCAAGGCCTCCTGCTGCACCCAGGATGTAATTGATCAGAGCAATGAGGGCCAGGAATCCTACCAACATAGCCAGAACATTCAAGCCCACTTTCAAACCATCAGAACAGCCTGCCGAGATAGCATCCACAATATTGGAGTGCTGTTTACCCACTTTGAGTTTTACCACACCTTGTGTTTCCGACTCTTCGGTTTCAGGCCACATGATTTTGGCAATGGCCAGGGCGCCGGGGGCGGCCATGATACTGGCAGCGATCAGGTATTCAGCTTTAACTCCAAATAAAATATAAGTAGCCATAACACCACCGGCAATGCAGGCAAAACTACCGGTCATGGAGGCCATCAGCTCACTCATCGTCATTCCCCGAAGGTAAGGTTTGATCATGATCTGAGCTTCAACCTGTCCAACAAAGGCGCTGGAGATATTACTCAATGCTTCAGCACCACTTACTTTCATCACATAATTCAATCCTTTGGCCAGTACTTCTACAATCCATTGCATCAGCCCAATATGGTAAAAGATATTCACCAGGCACGCTACAAATATGATGGTTGGAATGATCTTAAAAAAGAAGATGAAGCCATTTTCAGGACCCAGGTAGCTGCCCAATTTGACATTATCTGCCAATATGCCAAAAACAAACTTGGCGCCTTCATCACTAAAGCTCAATACTTTCGTTACCGCCATGCCTAACCAGCCAAAAATGGCCTTTCCTACTCCCGTTTTTAATATAAATACGGCCAATAAAACCTGCAATAGAAGGCCCATCCCTACTACCCGGTCGTTGATGGCTTTACGGTTGTGCGACAACAAATAGGCAACACCCAAAATGATTACAATGCCAGCGAGTCCAATAAAACGATCCATATAGTGGAATGTGGTTGATGTAGTTGATGAAGGTTTATGTATCCCGGAATGATATTCCGGGCTGTTTATGAGGGTTTATGGGGGTTTATGAGACGAATGTAGGGGGATGGGGGAGAATGC
>DLXL01000378.1:0-7814 GCA_003448025.1 Saprospirales bacterium
GGGCTCCGTTATGGCAGCAAGTTCTTCCGGCGATTTCTTAGCATCTTCTGCGTAGTGGCGAAGAATTTCCACTGAAGTGGTTTCGACGCGTGCGAAACCATCGATCACAACACGCTTGCCAGACAGGTCTTTGGGCATGAAAAACGCGTAATCCTTGAAGGTTACACGCATTTCAGGATACCCCGGTTGGTCGGAAACAAGTGTCATCCAGCAGCCTTTTTTCAGACAAACTTCCTTCACTTTGCCCGTGACCTTCATGTTTAGAGAGTCGATGCCGGCCATTTTTGCCATGACTTCGTCATAGGAAATGGCTCCGTCGGCAGTAATGGTGGCGCCAAAGTGTTTTCCGTCTCCTTTGGGCGTTTGAGCGCAGGCACTGAGGCAAAGGAATGCACACAGGCTAAAAAAAATACTTTTTAACATCGTTTTAAAAATTTTTCAAGTGATTGAAAATCAAAATATTATCAACCCTAAAGGGTGCACAAAGGTATAAATTTGAATGGATTCTAATACGAGTGGCACAATATTAGGTCTTCTAAGTTGTTCTTTCGTCGTATTTATAATCCGCCTCGGTACTTTGACAACCACAATTTTCTTTAACCGACGATTGAATCCGTTTTTCGAAACGTGTTTAATCAATTCTGATCTACACTTTGCTTGCACCCTTCGTTTACTCGCATTTTTGCACAAACTCAAAATTCAGTTAAACATGAAGGGGCTTAATCTCTTTATCCGCCTGATCGTGCTGGCCATAATCCTGGGCACCACGTCTTTTCAAGCTACTGCTCAATGTATCAGTGGCAACTGCCAGAATGGTATCGGTACCTACCGCTACTCGGCAACTTCCAAATACACAGGTCAGTTTCAAAACGCCCTTCGTCATGGCAAGGGAAAAATGACCTATAATGATGGAAGTGTTTATGAAGGACCATTTAACTTCGGTAAAAAACACGGAGAAGATGGTTCTATCACTTACATCAACGGCGACAAATACCAGGGTCGCTGGGCCAATGATTATCCCAATGGCAAGGGAAAGTACTTCTTCAAGACCAAAGAGCGCTATGAGGGCAACTTCGTCAATGGTGAATTCGATGGTCAGGGAACGATGTACTATACCGATGGTGCTTACTATTCCGGCGCATGGAAAAAAAGCAAAAAGCATGGCACAGGTACACTATTTCTTGCCGATGGAGAACGCAAAAGTGGCACCTGGAGCCAGGGCAAACTGGTTGATCGCCAGGAAGGTGCACCCAACCGGGAATCGGATGTGGTGAATAGCACCTCCGGGAGCAAACCTCCTGCTGCTAAACCAAACAATAACAAACCCAATCCTGCCAAGCCTGATGTGGCCGGACTGCGCAATTGTGGCAGTTCGTACTGTCGCAGTGGCCAGGGATATTATGATTACCCCGATGGTTCCCGTTGGATCGGTGAGTTCAAGGAGGGGTATCCCAACGGGCGCGGCGTATGTTACTATGCTAATGGCGACCGCTATAATGGCGAGTGGGCTAACAATGCTCCTTATGGAGAGGGTGTGATGTACTTCGCAAGTGGCCGTGTATACGGCGCGGTATGGGTGAATGGCTCACCTATTAAGGAGCTTGACTCCAATGAAACGCTGCCCAGCGAACCTGTGCGCTCAGATCAAAATCGCGGCGTAAAAATCTGGGCTGTTGTAGTTGGTGTAGGGAAGTATACTACTATGCCCTCTCTGAAATTCACAGACGATGATGCCTTCCGTTTTTATTCACATCTGAAAAGTCCGGAAGGCGGTGCTTTATCTGACGATCAGGTCGAAATACTGGTGGATGAAGGCGCCACACGGGAGAATATATTGCACACCATGCGATCCTTGTTCCTGAAAGCGGATGAGAACGATGTGGTACTCTTTTATTTCAGCGGACACGGACTGGAAGGTTGTTTCCTGCCGGTAGATTTTGATGGTTACAACAACAAACTCCGCCACGAGGAAATCCGTCAGATCCTGAAACAAAGCAAGGCCAAACACAAATTATGTATAGCTGATGCCTGCCACAGTGGTTCCCTGAATTACAGCGGCACAATGGCAGCCAAAGGTCCGGCGCCGGTTTCTTTGCAGCAGTTCTACCAGGCATTTGAAGATACTGATGGCGGTATTGCCTTGCTTATGTCGTCCAAACCCGAAGAATTATCGCTCGAAGACCATGGTCTGCGTCAAGGTGTGTTCACCTATTATGTACTTCGAGGCATGAAGGGCGCCGCCGATTCCAATGGTGACTACATTGTGAGCATCAAGGAATTGTACAACTATGTGTACGGCAAAGTGCGTGATTATACTGCCGGTGTGCAAACTCCTGTGCTGACTGGTGATTACGATGACGCCATGCCTGTTTCTTTGAGAAGGAACTAAGGTTTGGAAGACACAAAGACTGGGCACTAAGACACAAAGGCGCTAAGGCACAAAGGGTTTATTTGGCTGACGCCAAATAAACCCTTTGATGTTTTTGGCATGGCCGCAGGCCGTGCCAAAAACTTTGTGCCTTTGTGCCTTTGTGCCTTTGTGTCTTAGTGCCCAGTCTTTGCGCCTTTCCCCCTACTTTTGTCCTTGTATGCTGATCTCCCGGCTGAAAATACGAGTAAAGTCCTGGTCAAACTGGCTTGTCCAACGCATCCGGCAACACCCGCGGAAATCCGTGTCGCTGGGATTCCTGCTGTTGTTGTGGCTTTTTTGTTTGCCAAGACCTTTGTTTCAAAAACCGTTGAGTGTGGTATTGGAAGATCGTAAAGGGGAGTTACTGGGCGCCCGAATTGCCTCTGACGGGCAATGGCGTTTTCCACCAACTGATACCTTGCCGGAAAAATATGCCGCTTGTGTAGTGGCTTTTGAAGACAAACGTTTTTGGTACCACCCCGGCGTGGATCCGGTGAGTATGGTGCGCGCCCTTTGGTTGAATGTCAAAAATGCCGGCATCGTGAGCGGCGGCAGTACCCTTACCATGCAGGTTATCCGATTGGCACGTGATAATCCGTCCCGAAATGTTTGGCAAAAGCTGATAGAAGTGTTCATGGCCACCCGATTGGAGTTGACCTATTCCAAGCAAGAAATTTTGTGTTTGTATGCAGCCAATGCTCCTTTCGGCGGCAATGTTGTGGGGCTTGAAGCTGCTTCCTGGCGTTATTACGGCAAGCGCCCGGGCTTGCTATCCTGGGCAGAAGCGGCTACGCTGGCGGTATTACCCAATAGTCCGGCGCTGATTCACCCTGGCCGTAATCGCAACACACTCCTCCAAAAACGCAACCTGCTTCTGCAACGGCTTTTTGAACAGGGAAAACTCAAAGCTTCCGAGTGCGATTATGCCAAAGAAGAGCCGTTGCCGGAAGAGCCTTTGCCATTGCCTCAATTAGCGCCGCACCTGCTGGATGCCATAATGCTGGCGCCTTCCCGATTTCTGGCAGGTTCAGGTAAAGGCGTTTTTCAGCAACAATCCATCGTTCGCTTTCAAAGTTCGCTGGATAAAAATCTTCAGGAACGCTGCTCCGAGATTCTGGCTCGCAGGCAGGAGCTTTACCGGGGCAACGACATCCACAACCTGGCGGCCATTATTCTGGACGTGCCCACCGGCGAAGTGTTGGCTTATATAGGTAATGTAAGCGGCGCCGGAAAAGAACACGGCGAAGCGGTGGATGTCATCACCGCACCCAGGAGTACCGGCAGTATCCTGAAGCCATACCTTTACGCACTGGCCCTGGAAAGTGGCGACATTTTCCCAAATGCTTTGCTGCACGATGTACCTACCCAACTCGGCGAATACCGGCCGGAAAACTATTACGAAACCTATGACGGGGCTGTTCCTGCCAAACGGGCGCTCATTCGTTCCCTCAATGTCCCGTTTGTACTCTTGTTGCAGCAGTACGGACTGGAAAAATTCCATTTTGGATTACAAAAACTGGGCTTGAGTACATTGAACCGCCCCCCAGCGCATTACGGCTTGTCGTTGATTCTGGGCGGAGCAGAAGCCAACCTGCTGGACATCACCAATACCTATGCGTGTATGGCGCGCCGACTGGGTGCATATTACGACCGCGATGGCCGGTATGCAGAAAACGATTTTCGATTGGTGCGGTATCAGGTTATTTCTAAGCCACCGAAACCAGATTTGAGCAAGGAGTCCGGGTTATTAAGCGCCGGGTCCATCTGGTATACTTTTGAGGCCATGCGGGAAGTAGAACGCCCCAACAGTGCCGGAGAATGGGAGTTATTTCGTGCCAGCCGGCAGATTGCCTGGAAAACAGGCACCAGTTTTGGTTTTCGCGATGCCTGGGCTGCCGGGGTAACTCCTCGTTATGCGGTAGGTGTTTGGGTAGGTAATGCGGATGGAGAGGGTCGGCCAGGCCTGATCGGAGTGGATATGGCAGCACCGGTATTGTTTGATATTTTTCAGCAATTGCCTCAGGAAGGATCCTGGTTTGACCCCCCATATGATGATATGGCTCAGGTGCCCATGTGCCGTCAAAGTGGCTACCGGGCCGGTGAATGGTGCGAACCGGATACGGTTTGGATCCCAAAAGCAAGTCTGAAAGGACAGGCATGTTCATATCACCAGATGTTGCATCTGGATCCTTCCGGTCAATGGCAAGTTACCAGCGATTGTGAATCGCCCGCGCTGATGCAGCACCGATCCTGGTTTATTTTGCCTCCTATAGAAGAATATTACTTCAAAGGAAAGAACCCTGGGTATATAAGTCCGCCGCCTTTCCGCGAAGATTGCAGGGGCTCTCAGGCGGCCCAGCATCAGACTCCTATGCAACTAATTTACCCAAAACATCCAACCCGCATCTATGTGCCCACAGATCTGGACGGCAAACTGGGTAGTACAGTGTTTCAGGTAGCCCATCGGTCCCGAAGTGCTGAAATATTCTGGCATTTAGATGGTCAGTATCTGGGTGCTACCACAGTATTTCATCAAATGGCTTTGCAACCACCGGTGGGGAAGCACACGCTTGCTCTTGTAGACCGCGATGGTTTCAGGCTGGAACAGACCTTTGAAATAGTGGGGAAAAGCAAGTAACCTGAAATGTTGGGAGGTAATTTTACCGCAGAGGGCTTGATAACCAATTATGTACACCTCAGCGTCTCTCCGTCTCTGCGGTGAAAATTACTTATTACAACTTAATGGTATAGCTGTAAGTAGGCTCAGCCGGTTTTGCGGGTTCCTGATCGTTTTTTTTAGGCGCTGATGTGGTTACGGTATAGGCTACTTGTAATTGGGTGGTAGACGGAACAGGCGCTGGCGCCGGTTTGGGTTTTTTGAAAACCACTTTTACTTTTTGGTGAAAAAGCACGTGTACCCCGCGGTTGCGTTCTACATCAAATTTGAGCAATTGCACTACCCGGCATGCTTCTTCGTCGCAACCATGACCTATACCCTGAACAACGCGGGTAGCTACTACATTTCCCTGATAGTCAATGTCATATTCAATATATACAGTTCCTTCTACACCTGCTTCAAAAGCTTCCTTCGGATAACGAAGGTGTGTGTAAATAAACTTGGTCAACTCCTTAGGGCCGCCTTTGAATTGCGGCTGGTGGATGAAAAGCGTCTTTTTATCTTTGGCCATAATACCCCGGGCGGATGTAGCAGAAATGGAGTAAGCAAGCGTTATCTTGCGGTATGCAAATACCTTACCTGCAAATATTTGTCCAAAAGCTTCAATCCGAGGAGCGCTAAGGTAATTAAAAGAAGGAACTGTGTCAGATTGCTATTCAGAAGCCCCGTCCAGTCGTAGGACGGAACGGTTATTTGGGGTACAAATTTTTCGGGAATGCGAACAGGTTCGGTAGCAGGAGCGTCTGGCGCCAGCAGGAATGGTGTGAAAAGCAGCATCAGGAGTATGCCGGCGGCACCCCAAAAAATCCAGTCTTTATGCTTGACTTTGGAAGCGTTTTTGACCGGCTTTTGTTCCATGGTCCAGGCATGCATTACCTGTTGGGTAAATCCGGATTCCGGTTTTTCCAGCGGGAAAGTCGCAAATGAGCGCTTTTCCATCAAAATATGGTCCAGACGTGCCTGAGAATCCGGATGTTCTTTCAGCCGGGCCTCTACCTGCTTTTTTTCCTCCGGAGACAGGAAGCCATCGGCGTAGTCCCAAAGTATTTCGTCGGTAAGTATGAAATGATGGTTCATCTCTGTTCTTTTTAAGGGTATGTAACAAAAAATCAGCCTGCCATCAGGTGAGGATTTTGTTCCATGATATGTCTTAAACGTTGCCGGGCGCGACAAAGTTTTGTTTTCGCATTGGTCATGGTAAGATTGGTAATTTGGCAAATCTCCTCCAGACTGTGCTCATACAGGTAAAACAAGGTAATAATAGCAGCATCATCCGAAGAAAGCTGTGCAATGGCCTGTTGAAGAGCGATGTTGCGGTCTGCTAATTCCATTGCATGCGAAGCATCAGGGCTGCTCACATGTAGCAGGTTTACCGGTTTTTCCTGATCGTCCAGTGAAAGAATGTCAGGGTTTTGTTTTCGTAAAAAATTCAGTGATGTAGAATAGGCAATTTTATACAGCCAGGTAGAAAATCGCGCATCTCCCCTAAAGTCGGCCAGATACCGGAAGGCGCGCAAAAAAGTATCCTGCGCCACCTCATGTGCATCTTCGCGATTTTTCACGAGTCGCAATACCAGCGTAAAAACATAGCGTTCATAACGGGTTACCAGGTTGGCAAATGCCGCCTGTCTGCCTGCAAGGGCTTGCTGGATTAGCGTTTCGTCTGTGATGGCTGTACTCATATTGGTCTGCTGTTTTCCGGAATGCTGGAAAACAGCTTTTTATCTGAGCAGATCAGACACAAATATAAGGATGGAGGTTACAGGTTGGGTGTTTAATTTTGAGTACATGAGTGACGAGTACATGAGTACATGATTGAAGAGGGATGTCAATCAGCCGGGCATTTGTGCTGACCCCAAGCCAGCGCCCATCCTCTTCAATCATGTACTCGTCACTCATGTACTACAAAAATGCAGCCCCGATGGGGCTGGGGGCCTTCGGCCCTGACGGCATTGCAAGCCCAGCGCCCTCCCTCGTCAATCATGTACTCATGTACTCTTCACTCATGTACTCCAATAACTCCGTCTGCTCCATCAGGTGTTTCCCTTCCGGGAGCAATACGAATCTGGCGCCGGGAATGAGCGCTGCAACTTTTCGGCTTTCTGCCTCACTGACCACATTATCCATCGCGCCCCAACCAATGGTAACCGGGCATTGTATTTCAGCGAAAGCGCTTTCCGGTATACCGTTGCCATGCCCCAGTTCGTGAAGGAATGCAGCCGTGTCCCGGCAAAGATCTTTCCAGCGTTCGGCGCCGTGCTGTTGAATCAGAGAGGCTGCCAGTGGCGGCGCTTTGGCCTCTATTTTTTCCGGATCAAACATCCTGCTCATGCCTGCCGCCACCTCCGGATTCCATTCCAGTTTGGTACCATAGGTTTTTAGGCTGCGAATACGTTCGGGATGTTGCCATGCCAGCCAGAGCCCTACATATCCACCCATGGAATACCCAAAAATATCGGCCTGGGTTATGTTGTGTGCGTCCAGCTCCCGGATCACAGCATCAGCAAAACCGGTCATGGAAAATGGTCCGTTTGCCGGCACGCCGCCATGTCCGGGCAGGTTCAGGGCTATGGAGCCTGGTTTGGCAGCCAGGTAACGTTCAAAAGCAGCGGCGCTGCCCAGGGCGCCGTGTAAGAAAATGGTAGTCATGGGTTTGTTATAGGAGGAGAAAGAGTTTTTTTTACCGCAGAAGCGCGAAGCGCGCACCTCTGCGCCTCCGCGTCTCTG
>DLXL01000378.1:7973-10527 GCA_003448025.1 Saprospirales bacterium
TCCGCGTCTCTGCGGTAAAAAACTATAAACCGTATTTATCAATCAAAAACACCAGCGCAGCCATGCTGGCCGTACCCAGCTCCAGTTCGCGTTTATTCACTTTATCGAAGGTATCGGTTTCGGCGTGGTGATAATCAAAATAACGTTGGGAGTCTGGTGAATAGCCGCTCAACAACCCTTTCATACCCCGCAGCGGGCTGATGTCGGCGCCGGAGCCACCTTTGGTGAACCGGAGTCCATAGGGTTCGAACAAGGGTTGAAAGGTCATGAGTTTATCGAAAAAACTCCCGAAAACGGATTCTTCTCCTTCAAAAGAGAACCCCCGAGGGGTAAATCCGCCCGCATCGCTTTCTATGGATGCCAGGGGGAATTCGCCTTTGCGTTCTGCTTCTTTTGCATAAGCTTTTCCGCCGCGCAGTCCGTTTTCTTCATTCATAAACATAACACAGCGAATGGTGTGGCGAGGTTTATAGCCAAGTGTTTTCAGCACCCGCAGTACATCCATACACTGCACAACACCTGCACCATCGTCGTGGGCGCCATGACCCACATCCCAGCTGTCGAGGTGGCCACCTACCAGGATCACATCATTGGGGCGTTCGGAGCCCCGGATCTCACCAATCACGTTAAAGGAGGGCTCGTCAGGCAAGGTCTTGCAGTACAGTTGCATGGAAACCTTTAAGGCTGGATCATCTTTAAGTGCTTTGCTCAGTTTTTCCGCTGCCACGGTGCTGATGGCAGCAGCGGGTATTTTTTGGTACAAAGAATCATAGATCATAGTACCTGTATGGGGATAGTCGTCAATTCTCAGCGTCACTGAGCGCACCAGCACTGCCACAGCACCGTATTTGGCAGCCCGGGATGCGCCGCCTACCCGCTGATCCACACAGCCGCCATAGGCTTCGAAGGTGCGGATTTTGGTGGGATCCATCGGGCGGTTAAAAAACACGATTTTTCCCTTGAGTGCTTTGGAGCCGAGTGTTTCCAATTGATCCCAGGATTTAATTTCGACGACTTCTGCCTGCACCTTTCCTGGAATGGAGCCACCCAGAGCCAGGGCGGCCATCGGGAAGGAATTTCCCTTTTTGGATCCAATAGCTTTGACTTGTTCTTTTTCACCACGAACCCAGTGCGGTACCATACAGGGTTGCAGCCAAACGGAATCGAGCCCGAGGGTATCCAGCATGGATTTGCCCCATTCAACGGCCTTTGCCGCACTGGGGCTGCCACTGAGACGATGCCCTACATTCAAGCTCAAAAACTCCAGCCATTCATAGCAACGGCCATCTGTAAGGCTTTGATCGTAAATTTTATCTATAAACTGCGCATCAACCTGATATTCTTTGGTTTGAGCAGATCCGAAAGTGGGAAAAAGAAACAGCCCGGAAAGAACCAGGAACAATCCCCGGTATGGACATAAAAACAAGCGATTTTTCATAAGCAGCGATTGGTGAAATATTGTTCTGACAGGATGGTTGTTAACGGCAGTATTGCGCGAATGGGCTCAAAAAATATTATTCTATTTTATTTGGTTTTTAAGGAATAATAATTTTTGCTGCATCGTTTAAGCACAATGAAAAATTTTTTTAAAATTTTTTTTTCAACTTGTTGTAAAAACGACACAAAGCCTATTACCTTTGGGGTCAGAAATCAATTCAATTGAAAGAATAATTTGGTTTTATTTGGTTAGGGCTGAGGTAGTGCTGTGGTGGCACTGCCTCATTTTTTTTGTCCCAACCTGAACTCCTTCCCAAGGTTATTTGTTCCGAGTACAAAAGTTTTCCCTATGAACAAGGTCAGGATTGATAAGTGGCTTTGGAGTATTCGCATCTTTAAAAGTCGCACGCTTGCCACGGATGCCTGCAAAGGCGGTAAAGTGAAAGTAGGCAATGTGTCTGTAAAGCCTTCCTACCAGATTGCCGCAGGTGACGTGGTAGTGGTGAAAAAAAACGGATTTAACTTTGAGTTCCGGGCCATCACACTTCTCGAAAAACGCGTCGGAGCTCCTATTGCTGTTACCTGCTATGAAGATGTTACTCCGGCAGCTGAGAAACAGAAATATGCTGAATGGTTCCTGAATGCATCACCTACCACAGAAAAACGGGAACGTGGCAGCGGCCGACCCACCAAAAAAGAACGCCGGGAAATTGATGAACTCAAGGATGTGGCGTTTGACTGGGGCGATGATGAATGATCGGGCTTACATCAGACCGAACATTTTGGCATATTTCAGCATCTCACCCACGTTGGAAATCTTCAGTTTCCCTGTCATCATAGCCATCATAGGATTCAGTTCTTTGGAAAGCAACTTTTCCAAAACCTCAGCGCTGCTGGTTACCTTGCAAGTTGCCTCGCCGGTCAGTCCTTCTGATACGTCAAATTTTCCATTGTCCAGTTTCACGGTAAACAACCCGGCGTCTGCAATATCAAAGTGAAAAAGGGTGCTTAGCCCTTCTACTGCTTCAGGGGCTACTTTGTCTGGGAGGGAGAAAAGGAATTGCTTGATATCCATGGTTGAGTGTATGAGGAAAGTTTTTGAAAAAATAATATCCAA
>DLXL01000214.1 GCA_003448025.1 Saprospirales bacterium
AGGTTTGGTGAGGTAATCATCAGCGCCGGCATCGAAGCCTTCCACTTTTTCATCGGTTTGACCAAGGGCTGTGAGCAGTATCACCGGGGTTTGATTGGATTTTTCCCGGAGTTGACGTAGCATCTCTAAACCATTCATCTCGGGCATCATGATATCAGAAATGATCACAGCATAATCGTTTGCCTCGGCAAGCCGGGCGCCTTCCCGTCCGTTACCGGCGAAATCAACTTCAATCTGGTGCCCTTCAAGCCCCTTTTTTAGGGATTGAACCATCTTAGGCTCATCTTCTACGAGCAAAACTTTCATGATGAATATTGATCATTCAATCATTATACCAAAAATGACTGAATAGTAATGCTGTTTTTTTTAGAAGCAAAATTTAATCCTATTTTAAGGACTTTTTTATTCTCCAAGCTTTGTTCGCCTCGACCTTTGCGTCGAAATCTGCAAGGTAATCAAACTTTTTTAACCAAGCGCTTAATGCTTAATATGAAATCTGTAAAACATTACATTCTGCCTTCTTTGCTTTTCGCTGCAGGACTGGTATTTCTACTTCCTGCATGCCGAAACACCGATCCAAATCCGGAACCTGATACCAACCTCGTTAGTCAACATCCAAACGATGTTACATACGACTGGAACCAGCTTTTCCTGGAAATTGAACGTTATGCTGCAGGTTACCGGCCTGGTCCGGCGCCTCGCGCCATTGCATATATTGGATTGGCAGACTATGAAGGCTGCCTTTCCGGCATGCCTGGCTACAATTCCATTGCCAGTCTGTATGCAGGTCTGACTATCCCTCAAGTGGAATCAGACAAACAATATCACTGGCCTTCTGTGATCAACGGTAGCAGAGCTTATCTCATGCCCCGATTCTTTCCGAATGCTACCCCGCAACAGGTGACGGATATGGCCTCACTGGAGTCTTTTTACGACGATCGTGCCAAACAAGAGGTAGGTTCGGAAGTATGGACTCGTTCTAAGGAATACGGCAAAGCAGTTGCAACAGCAGTTTGGGAATACTCCAAATCTGATGCCATTGGCCACAACCACTTCCTGGACCCTTTCCAGGGCTACAAATGGGAAGAGCACTACACCAAGGATGGCGACTGGAAGCCTACATTCCCCGGCCCTGGAAAGCCTATGGGCGGTGTTTGGGGCGGCGCTCGTGCGTTTGCCATTGGAGAAAGCGACAAGATTTGTCGCAAGCCACTGCCTTACAGTACCAGTACCACTTCTGACCTCTACGCCCAGGCGCTTGAAGTATATGCCCAGAATACGCCCACACTTTCCTATGAAGATGAATGGGTAGGTGAATACTGGAGCGACGACCTGCTGAACCTCACCTTCAGTCCTGGCCCACGTTGGCTGGCTGTTGGCGACCAGGTACTCAAGTTAGAAGACAGTAACCTTGAAATTGCAGTGTATTACACGGTTAAAATGGGCTTTGCCCTGAACGATGCTGCAGTAGGCTGCTGGTACTCCAAGTTCTACTACAACGTGGAACGTCCGCAAACGTATATCAACCGCGTGATTGATCCCAACTGGAAGCCGGCATTGTTTAACCCGCTCACCGGCGATGAAGGTGTGACGCCTTCTTTCCCGGCATACCCGTCGGGCCACTCTACCATGGGTGCAGCAGGTGCCGAAATCCTGGGCGATATCTTTGGCTATGCGTATTCCATGACTGACCGCTGCCACGAAAACCGCACCGAGTTTGAAGGCGTGCCCCGTACTTTTGGCAGCTTCTTTGAAATGGCCCAGGAAAATGCCTGGTCGCGCGTACCGCTGGGTGTACACTTCCGCATGGACTGTGAGGAAGGTGTTCGTTATGGCACCGTCATTGGCCGCAAAGTGAACCAGCTGCCCTGGAAAGATTAAACGCCATTCAATTGCTTGTTAAACGATCCGGGCGCGAAGGCTGTTTAGTCCTCGCGCCCGGAATTTTTTTGCCTAAATCAAAATGAGGAAATTTGCCAGCGATATGTATAGATTACCATTATTCATAGTCTTCCTCAGCTGTTGTACTACCGCATGTAAGGAGGAGCCTGAAGTGCGCATTGAACGGTATGAAAATGGACAGATCTCCCGAAAATCAACCCTGGTCAATGGAAAAAAAGAAGGGCTGATGACCGATTATTACAACAACGGAAGTCTCATGGCAGAGCGGCATTTTCAAAACGGATTGCAGCAAGGCCGAACGGTGATTTATTATCCAGGCGGCAAGTTGAAAGAGGTACAACATTATTTGAATGGTAAAAAAGATGGTGGAGATACCCTGTGGTATGAAAACGGCTCCATTCAATTTGTATCTACACTGAAAGAAGACAAACTCCACGGATACCTGCGCAAATGGGCAACCGACGGCCAAATGATCTACGAAGCCCGTTATGACATGGATACCCTCGTGGAAGTCAAAGGTGCCCCAGTTCAAAAAAGCAATACTTCGGCCATCCCATCCGCTATTTTAAAGAAAAAGGAATAGTTTTAAGGGTATTATAATTGGATATCACTGTTTTTTTAGGTGAAAAGGAGGTCCTTTGTTCTCCGGATTAGCAACTGTTGAAACAACAATGACTACTTATTTTTATAAAACCTTCTTAATTTCTGCTGCTTTATTGCTGAGTACTTGTTGCGTAAAAGCCCAGCAAACGCCAGACAGCCTTCAGCCTGTATTGCTCAAAGAGATGAGCGTCAGGGCGGCCCGTACTACTATTGATAAGCTTCCGCCCATTAGTAATACCTTCATCTGGGCTGGCAAGAAAAGCGAGGTGATTCAGGTTGAAAATACCGATGCCAACATTGCAGAAAAAACACCACGCCAGATTTTTGCCAAAATCCCGGGAGTGTTCGTGTACGATATGGATGGCGCCGGCAACCAGATCAATATCTCCACACGTGGCCTGGATCCGCACCGGGGCTGGGAATTTAACATCCGGGCCAACGGTATCATGACCAATTCCGACATTTACGGATATCCGGCCAGCCACTTTTCTCTGCCTATGGAAGCCATTGGCCGGGTAGAACTGGTGCGCGGCACCGGCGCCCTGCAATACGGCGCACAGTTTGGCGGCATGTTGAATTACGTGCTGAAAAACCCGGATACCACCCGCTCAATCGGCCTGGAAAGTGTAAACTCTGTGGGTTCTTACGGTTTGCTGAGCAGCTATAATGCTATTGGCGGAAAAATCGGGAAACTCCAGTACTATGCATTTTACAGCAAAAGGGTATCAGATGGTTACCGCAAAAATGGCGAATCCAGTTACGATGGCCAGGGGCTTTCGCTTCAGTATATGCCCACCAAACACCTGGCTTTGAAAGCTGAACTGATGCGGTCTTATTACTTATACCATATTCCCGGACCGCTCACGGATGCACAGTTTGAAGCAGATCCACGGCAATCTACCCGCTCCCGCAACTACTACAGCCCTGAAATCTACGTTCCATCCCTCTCGGCTGTATGGCAGGTAGCGCCAGGCACTCGCTTGAGCTGGACGGCTTCGGCGGTGCTGGGTGAGCGCAGAAGTGTGCAATTTGACCGTACTGCCAATATCGTAGACGCCATTAATCCGCAAACCCTGAACTATGCCGGCCGTCAGGTGGATATTGACGGGTTTAACAGCTACAACACCGAATTGCGCCTGCTGCAAGACTATTCCCTGCTGGGTAAAAGCGCCACACTGGCGGCCGGGGTCCAATATTTTAACAACGACCTGAACCGCAGGCAGCAAGGCAAAGGCAGCACCGGAACAGATTATGACCTCGGTATTGATGCAACCGGCTGGGGCCGCGATCTGCACCTGCGCAGTAAAAATGTGGCGTTCTCGCTGGAAAACAAATGGCAATTGAGTCGCCGCCTTATGCTGAGCCCTGGCGTTCGGGTGGAATTGGGCGAATCCAAACTCTCCGGTACCACAGCGTATTACGACGACGATAAAGAACTGCCGAATACAGTTGTGCATCGTTTCCCATTACTGGGCATCAATGGCGAATATGTGATCAGCCCTCGTCAAACCATTTACGGCGGCATTTCTCAGGCTTATCGTCCGGTGATTTTCAAAGACATCATACCAGGCAATGTGTACGAGAAGGTGAATAAAAACCTGAAATATGCCTACGGCTACAATGCAGAGCTGGGTTGGCGCGGCAATGCCGGCGGGTGGAAATGGGATGCCGGCACTTTTATGATGCAATACAACAACAGACTTGGCAACCTGGCTCAGTATGATGCCGACATTGATACGTTCATTCTTTTCCGCACCAACATTGGCGATTCCCGCACCTATGGCCTTGAAATGTTTGTGGAATACGGCACTATGCTGGGCAACCACTGGTATGCCAGCGTTTTCACTTCAACCTCCTATTTCAACGCCAGGTATCTGGGAGATTCCATCCGTGTAAACGGCAGGGAAAACCGGAGCATCAAAGGCAAAAAAGTGGAAAGCGTGCCAGATTGGATCAGTCGCAATGGCGTGAATGTCCGTTATAAGGGTCTGAGCATGTCGTTGTTATACAGTTATACCGCCAAGAGCTTTGCTGACCCGCTCAATACCGTTGAGCCTACGGCTACCGGGGCAGTAGGACTAGTGCCATCCTATGGTTTGCTGGATCTGAACACTACCTACCGCATCCGCAACCTGAGCATCCGCTTTAATGTCAATAACATAGCCAATAAACAATACTTCACCAAGCGTCCAACCCTGTATCCTGGTGCAGGTATTTGGCCTTCTGATGGCAGAAGTATAACACTCACGGTGGGTATAAAAATATGATTCGGCATTACACCTCGCAGGTTTTCAGACCTACGGTATGTACACAAGTTATAAGTGGATGTTAAGGCAATCCGGAAACACATCCAGCATCTTGTAACCACTCGTTTCAACGAGTGGTTACAAGATGCTGGATGTGATGAGTGGGGCATAACCTCAGCAATTGATTCTCCATTTAGCCTGTGTACATACCGTAGGGTTTCAAAACTACGAGGTGTAACATTACAAGGCTTTTCAAATTCTTAAATTTTTCTTAAAATTAAATTCCGGCAAATATTTTTTTGAACAAATTAAAAATATATTTTTTACATTTATCGCGGGGAAAAGCGTCGCCTGATCGCTTTAAGGAAGCGTTTTGTCCTGTTCATACGTTCCGTATGAAACTCATTTATTGTTTCACCAATTCAATGTTCTGCCATGAAAGACGATTTCAACTATTCGACCCTACCCGACGAGAATTTGGATGAAAAGCAATACATGAAAATGACGGCCGCCATTATATTCATATTTGTGGCGGTTACGCTCGCTTTTTATTTCACTCACTGAGCTCCGGGATTAAGCCTCCCAAAAATAGACTTGTTGCGATGGGGGCTTTCTTAACAATTGTTTTTTTCACTGCAGAGACATAGAGGCGCAGAGGTATTAATAGTCAGACTGTTAATCCTCTGCGCCTTGCCGTCTCTGCGGTGAATTTGCTATTTTAAACGGCCTTACATGTGAATCAGTGTCCACAAACGCATTTCTGCTCATGACAGGTATGGCTCATGCCTGCGCCGCTGGTTTGGGCGCCGGGCTGTTCAAACCAAAACTTAGTGCGTTTTTTACTGTAGTTGCCTACTTCATTCAAGGTTTCAGACTCGTACAGGCGGCCGTTGACCATCACGTAGCGGATGCTTTCGGTATGTTGAATATTTTCCAGCGGGTTTTTATCCAGTACAATCAGGTCTGCTAACTTGCCAACGGCCAGGGAGCCAATTTCTTTTTCCATACCAAGATACCTGGCGCCATTCAAGGTAGCGCAACGCAAAGCCTGCAGGTTCGACATGCCACCCTGCTGAAGCATCCAGAGTTCCCAATGTGCGCCAAGGCCGTTCAACTGACCGTGTGCCCCCATGTTGATGTTCACGCCGGCATCCTGAAGTTTTTTACAGGATTTGGATACCAGGATGTGGCCATTTTGATATTCTTCTTCAGGCACCATGGTGCGGTGTCTACTGCGTTCATCCAGGATATGTTTAGGCGTGAAGTTGAGTAATGGCTTTTTCTTCCACACATCAGTGTTTTGATACCACTGGTATTCGCCGTTAAGGCCACCATAGTTCACAATAAGGGTAGGAGTGTTGTGGGTTTTGGTTTTGCTCCAAAGGGTAATTACGTCGCTGTACAAAGGTGCTACAGGGATATTGTGTTCAACGCCGGTATGACCGTCCACAACCTGTGTGAGGTTATGGTGGAAGAACGATCCTCCTTCCGGAACCACCAGCATATTGAGCTCACGGGCAGCGGCAATCACCTGCTGCCGCTGATCCCGGCGAGGCTGGTTGTAGCTTTTTACAGAAAAAGCTCCCCAGGCTTTGGTCCGGCGAAGGGTAGAACGTGCATCATCCAGCGAGTTGATCGGCGCCTTGAAATCTCCATCGGCGCCATAGAGAATGGTGCCGGTAGAATAAGAACGCGGACCAATCATACGGCCGGATTTCAACATTTCAGCTGCAGAAAAGGCCATTTCGGAGTTCACCGAGGGGTCGTGCTGGGTGGTAACACCATACGCCAGTTGTGCGTGGTATTCCCATTGTTTCTGAGGGTTGAGCCCGAAACGGAAATTGCCCGGGTGTGCATGTACATCCACCAGGCCGGGCATGATGGTTTTGCCTTTGCAATTGATTCGGGCGGCTGCGCCATCTGTTTTAGCACGAGGTTTACCAATGTACGTGATTTTGTTGTCAGTTACTTCCAGTTCACCATTTTCTATCACCTGATCGCCTTCCATGGTTATGATACGGGCATTGTCAAATATCACTTTTCCTTTTGGCTTATCGGCCTTCAGGGTAAGGCCAATTTTCAATCCAGCTTCAGGCAAGCCAGGCAACGAATCCGGAGCGCCGGGCAAATAAGCAAAGCGATCCTTTAAATCAATGGTGAAATATTCATCTCCCAGGGTGTAGTACAGCTTTTTTGAATCACTGCTCCAGTGCAGGTTATATCCGGCATCTTTGCTCACACAGGTGGCTGGAATAGCTTTGGTGTCAGCGCTCAGGTCTAGCGTTTTGCCAATTTCCGGGAATGCACAGATATAGGTTTTATGCAGTTCAATAAATGCCAGCCATTTGCCATCCGGAGAAAGGATGAAGGAATGTGCGTATTTGGATTTTACATGCACCTTTTCATACTTGCCGTTCAGATCGTAAGATTTCAGGCTTTTATCCAGCGCCCCGAAAAGTGCTCCTCCGGTTTGTACCATAATGCGTTTCCCGTCCGGAGAAAAACGCGGATTATCTCCGCCATCACAAATAAAGCGTGGAAAATCCAGGCCATTCAAATCTGCCACATAGATGCCCGGCTTATCTGTTAATGCAGGGCCCATTTCATCATCCCCATCCTGGATTTTGAAAACGATGGATTTCCCGTCGGGCGAGAATGAAGGGGTGCGGTAAATATGTTTCTTCAATCCGCGCAAGGTTGGTTTGGAGCCAGAAAACTGAATGCTTCCGCGGGTCTCATCGTTCCAGGCCACATATGCGATGGTTTGACCATCAGGTGAAAAGCTTGGTTCAAAGGCCAGGTTGTTTCCATCGCCTGCCAGCAGCTCGGGTTTGCCATCAGGCAGATTTTTTTTGTATAAATATCCGGCAGCGTTGAATACCAGTGTTTTGCCATCCGGAGAGGTTGCTGCCTGACGAATAGCCAGGGCAGTAAATTCGTCAGCATACACCTTATTGTCGAATTTCAGTGTTTCGGCTACTTTGGTTTTTACGTTACAGGTAAATGGAATATCGGGCACCGATTCACGCTGCACCTGGTCATTCTTTTCATCAAACCCGAAATTGATCCGCTTGATTTTTCCACCTGCCCAGATAAGGATAGCTCCTTTTTCCGGTCCAACGTTCAGAAAAGTGTATCCAGGATAGCAGCCAAATACCGTCCAGGCTTCCTGCTGGTCTTTATCCAGACCGTCGTATAACGGGTATTCTTCACCGGTAGACAGATTGCGCAGGCAAAGCACAGATTTGACACCATCGCGGCGCACAAACGACAACCAACGGCCATTTGGGCTCAGTTGTGGCCTGCAAGCACCTCCGGAACCACCGGAAATTTCCTCAATTTTGCCTTCCTGCCGATCGTAACGACGAATCACAAAAATTTGGGTACTCGGATTTTTGTTATACTGAAAATAGCCTCCGCCATACATATCTTCACTGAAATAAATATAACGGCCATCAGGGCTTACGCATGGTTCGTTTACATCTTGCTGGTCATTTTTACGCTTGGTGAGCTGGATGCCATCGCCTCCGGTGATGTGGTATATCCACAATTCTCCGGCGCCCAGGGAGCGGGAACTGGTGAAGTGCTTTCGGGCCACTATATATTCATGATCAATCCATTCGGCATTGTTCAGCAGACGGAAACTCTCCTTGGTGATTTGTTTGGCGCCACTTCCGTCTGGATTCATGTACCAGATATTATCCCCACCACCGGCATCAGAGGTGAAGGATATTTTTTTTCCATCTGGCGAAAAGCGTGGCTGTACTTCCCATGCCAATCCGGAACGGATACAGGTGGCTGTTCCGCCAGTCATTGGCATGGTGTAAATATCCCCCAGCATGTCGAAAACGATTGTTTGTCCATTTGGACTTACATCCAGGCACATCCATGTGCCTTCAGAGGTGGTAAACTCCACATCGCGGTAAGGAACCCCGCCGGCAGCAGGATTGGAGACGTCCCATTTGGGTTTATCTTGCGCCAGTATCGACCAGGCATTGAGTAATAAAAGGGTAAGAATGGTGCTACGTTTCATGATATCGTGAAATTAAGTCGGTATGGGTTGCGTTTAAAAGCCGCATAATTACGGCCTAGAAACGAGATTTAGGGAAAGATAGACCAGAAACCACCCCTAAAGCGTTATCAGCAAAAAAACAGAGCCGAAAGCCCGGAATTTTATCCGAAATTTGTGCCGTGGAACGCGGATGGGGAACGCGGATTTTTTTGGATGGCGCATTAGGATTTGGAAGGAGGATGGGGAGAGGGGAGAGTTTTATGAGGATGAAAGGGATGTGGGAGGGGAGTGGGTGGGGGGTAGGTGGGTTGAAG
>DLXL01000242.1:0-2026 GCA_003448025.1 Saprospirales bacterium
GAGAATATGATCAAGAGCAGGCCGTTTTTGATGCTATGCGAAATCTTTTTCCCTTCTTCCAGCCAGCTACGGGTACTCATATTATTGCATCTTCTTCAGCCCACCAAGTTTCTTTTGCGGCAGGAGGGAAAAAACAAGCCGGACTTACCGCGTTTGGCTATACATTGGCCAACTTTTTTAAGCCTGAACCAACCAATATTTTTACTTTTGATGAGATTGACCGTAAAGCTAAAAGTACCTATTGGTCTTCAAAATTGACCGTGAGCGATTTAGCAAACTATACGCGCCGCAAGGTTGCAAGAATGACAGATGGTGCACAACTGCCTGAATACAGGCAATCCAATTTCCGTTCAGATTTTTTAATTTGGAGTGACAATTTTGATTGAAATTTATCCATATTGAAGCATGTTACTCCATTTTTTGTGCCATTTCAATGAGAACGCTTCTAATTTGAGCAACCTGATAACGTGAGTCTCCCGGAGCCAGGACGCCTTTAAGCGTTTCTTTTTTCAGGGCTAAAAATTCAGACCGCCGGGCGAGCAAGATTTGTAGCGTATCAGAGTCCTTGTCTTCCCAATACTGAATCATTTGGTCAAAAGCATTTGTAAGTAATCCATCATCGATTAATTGCAGGGCCAATAATTTGGGAGATAGAGCCTCTAATTCTTCTTTTGTGCGTGGAACAATCCTTGTTTCCGGTTCTAACCAATCCGTATTTTCTTTAAAGGCAGCATGTGCAAGATCGGGCAAAATAAATCCCCAAGCTAGGCCAAATATGATTGATTCGGTGGTCAAAGCATTAACAAAGGCATCAAAATCTAAAACACGTACAAGTGCCATACTGGCAATCAATAAGCCAGTAACAACGAAATGACCGTACAAAAGCAGTATGAAAAAATTCTTTTGTGGAAGCAGATTAACCTTTGTATTTACAGGCTGTGTAAGGATTATTCTGATGGATGCTGCACAGCAAATAGCCCTAGCTGGTAAATATCCCCTTAGTAACCAACCAAATTCTTCTGGCAGAAAACCTCCCATAAAATATAGAAGACATAGCATTGCAGCCACCAAGACTTCGCCAATTAGTAGCCTTTTTGACAGCATTATAGTATGTGAAGAGTGCAAAAGAGCGGAGTTACTCATTTAGAAAGTGTCTCGGAGAGCCTTGTTTTTAATTTCTCAACAAAAATATTCAATTGTGGTATAAATTGAGGATTCATCGGGCGATAGTCGTCCTCATAGGGTGTCCAAATTATTCCAGCTCCGTATTTGCCGTCTACCTCAATCTTTAACGACGAGGGATAGTACATAGCATCGAATTTCAGCTTTATCTGCAGCACCTCAAAATAGCCCATATCAAGCACAATATTTTTAATATTGCTTACACGCAAGAGTAGCACCCCATCCTCATAATTGGAGATTTGCTCCAACTTTGATTTTTTAAACCAGCTTTTGTTTTGTTTGTGAAACCAGGTATCTAAAGATTTGAATACTTTCTTTTTAAGATTTTCTGTTTCAGTGGTTTTCAATCCTGTTTTACGGAGTGAAATCTCCGCATTTATTGTCAAGATATTTAATGGTCTATACTCCTTAGCCTTACCACCCGATTGCCCCATCTTCGGGTAAATATTTTCTAAAATTGACTTATCATAGGACTCATCGCTTGTTTTTATTTGTATTATGGCATCAGAGCCCTCTATTTCAATCCTGATTTTTTGGATAGTTACGTCATACAAAAATGCCATTTTATAGAGAAAGAATTCAGCAAAATTTTCAATTCCAATACTGTCACAATTTTGCTTTAGTTGCAGATAAGTTGCCTTATTTTCCACTGTAAATGGCAAAATAAGTACGTTTTCTTTTATTTTACTTGCTTTTGGGTGGATATAGTGGGATAGCCTGCAGGCGTTCATCCAATCATTGCTAAGGGAATCCGCCAAAACAAAGAATGCTTGATGATCGTTTAATTTGCTTTGTGCAATAATGGTACTCTGAGCAAAAAATAAAACTATGCTGAAAGCAGGTA
>DLXL01000242.1:2104-5973 GCA_003448025.1 Saprospirales bacterium
TATGCTGAAAGCAGGTAGAAATAACTTCATAATTTAACTGGACGCTTTTATCCGGCAAAAGCACCAGGCAAACATAGTTAAAACTACTGATTTATCCCTTTGAAATATCTTTCAATATTTTCCTAAACGCCCCTTACCTTAGCGGCAAATTTTCGCTAAACTGATTATGCTGAACAAACGCATTCGTAAAGTTGCCGTTCTTGGCTCCGGTCTTATGGGTACCGGAATAGCTGCTCATCTGGCCGGTTGCGGCCTGGAAGTCATGTTGCTCGATCTCCCTACCGAGGGCGGGAATCGAAACAAGATCGCTGCAGATTCATTGGCTAATGCCCTGAAAGCCAAACCTGCACCCTTTTACGATGCCAAGTTTGCCAGCAGGATTACCACCGGCAACTTCGACGATGATTTTCCTAAAATAAAGGACTGCGACTGGGTCATAGAGGTGGTGGTAGAGCGTTTGGACATCAAGAAGCAGATCTACGAAAAAGTGGATCAGTACCGGTCTAAAGGCTCATTGGTGACTTCCAATACTTCCGGTATTCCCATCTATTTGATGGCCGAAGGCAGGAGTGAAGATTTCCGTAAAAACTTCTGCGGCACCCACTTTTTTAATCCGGTGCGCTACATGCGACTGCTGGAAGTGATACCTACGGCAGACACCAACCCGGAAGTGGTGGATTTTTTCATGCATTACGGAGATGTAATTCTGGGCAAACAAACCGTATTATGCAAAGACACCCCGGCATTCATTGCCAATCGGGTTGGGGTGTATGCCATGGCCAAAATATTCCAGCTCACCCACGAGCTCGGACTCGGCATTGATACCGCAGATGCACTGACCGGACCGGCTATTGGCCGGCCCAAAACCGGCACGTTCCGGTTGGCCGATCTGGTAGGCATGGATACCGCCGTTCATGTGATCAACGGTATGAAACAAAACTGCCCGGACGACGAGCAGATCTCGAAAATGAGTGTTCCGAAGTTTTTGAACTTCCTGGTGGAGAACAAGTTCTATGGCAACAAGTCGGGACAAGGTTTTTACAAAAAAACGGGTGAGAAAGACGCGAAAGGCAGGCCGGTCATTCTGGCGCTCAATCTGGAAACCCTGGAATATACCCCATCCCAGAAGGAAAAACTGCCCATTCTGGATACCCTGAAGCAGATTGAGGAATTACCCCGACGAATGAAAGCCATTTTTAATGGCGCCGACAAGGGTGCAGAGATGCTGCAAAAGTCGTTTCTGGGCTTGTTTGCCTACGTATCCAACCGCGTTCCGGAAATTTCCAATACAGTTTACTCCATTGTTGATGCCCTTCGCGCCGGGTTTGCCTGGGAGGTTGGACCGTTCCAGTACTGGGATATGGCCGGAGTGGCTGAATGTGTGGAGCGCGCCGAAAAACAAGGCGAGAGTATTGCTGCCTGGGTGAAGGATATGCTGGCTGCGGGCCACCAATCCTTTTACAAAACCGAAGGGGGTAAACGTCTGTGTTACAACCCGTTAACCAAACAATACGAAGCACTGCCAGGTGGCGAGGCGTTTGTTATCCTGGATACTTACCGGGCACAAAAACCGGTTTACACCAACTCAGAATGTACCCTGCACGATTTGGGTGATGGCGTGTTGTGTCTGGAGTTTCACTCCAAAATGAACGCCATCGGCGAGGGCATTTTGCGCGGCATCAACGATTCCATCCAGATTGCCGAAGAGCAGGGCTGGAAGGGTATTGTGATTGGCAATAATGCCCAGCAATTCACGGTAGGCGCCAATCTGATGATGGTGGCCATGATGGCTTACGAGCAAAACTGGGATGAGCTGAATATGGCTACCAACGTATTCCAGCAAACCTCCATGCGCATCCGTTATTCCGCTATTCCGGTGGTGATTGCCACGCAGGGGTATGTGTTTGGCGGCGGCTGTGAGTTTTCCATGCACGCTGATTCGGTGGTAGCAGCTGCAGAGAGTTATATTGGATTGGTAGAGGTGGGTGTGGGTATCATCCCTGGCGGCGGTGGCACCAAGGAATTTGCCGTGCGTTTGTCTGATGAAATAACCCGCGAGGGTGATGTGCAAATTCCGCGTTTGATAGATAAGTTCAAAACCATTGCTACCGCTCAGGTGGCCACTTCTGCATACGAAGCCTTCAATTATGGCTACCTGATGCAGAATAAAGACATGGTGGTTCACAATACCGCCCGCAACATCAGCGAGGGCAAAAAGAAAGTACTGGAGCTGGCCGACAACTACGTCAAACCCATCCAGCGCAAAGACGTTTACGTACTGGGACGAACCGGCCTGGGGGCGTTGTATGTAGCAGCTCACTCTTTGAAACTGGGCCATTACGCCAGTGAGCACGACATCAAAATTGCCCAAAAAGTGGCCTGGGTACTTTGCGGTGGCGAGCAGACCAGCCCACAAACCGTGAGTGAGCAGTATCTCCTCGATATAGAACGGGAAGCCTTCCTTTCGCTTTGCGGAGAACAAAAAACATTGGAACGGATACAGTTTATGCTGGAAAACGGCAAACCTTTGCGGAACTATCACCGTTCTATGAACAAAGCCACTGCCAATTTCCTATCCACACTTGGACATCCATTTTTGTTACTTCCACTGGTAGTTGCCTTTCTGTCCGTGGAAAAAGTGGGGTTTGACCATGCCTGGCCGATATTGGCGGCCATTGCCGGAAGTTTGGCGGCGATGGGAATTTTCCTCTTTTTCCGGAAAAGACATGGTAAAATATCCAATTGGGATGTTTCTACCCGTAGCGAGCGATCCCGTAATATTTACCAGCCCATTCTTTTGCTGGTCGTTATGGTGGCGGGTTTGTTGTATGTTTTTAACCAGCCTTTTGCGGGAGAAACCTTGCTGTTTGGCTTGATGATGCTGGTTTGTTACGCGATCAATGCCCGTTTGAAGATTTCGCAGCATACGTTGATGGTCTTTTATCTGGGGGTACTACTGCTGCCGGTGGATATTCGTGCCGGCATTCCCCTGCTCATGCTGGCCCCGCTAGTGGGTTGGTCGCGTGTGGTACTTGGCCGGCACCAGACAACTGAAGTACTCGCCGGAGCTACCGTAGGAATCGTCTTCGGCGCCTTGCAGAATTGGATTTTCTGACCAGAATAATAAGGATGGACCGGTTACGACACTTGTTTTCCATGGTCTGGATCGGTGTATGCGCCACAGCCATGCTGGAGCAATCCCGCATGTTGCAGGGCCGGCCGGCAGACCTGTCATGGCTGGAAGTGTATGTTTTCTGCGGGACCGTCTTTGGCTACCACTTTACCCATCCGGATAAGCTATACCGCATATTGGCCTGGTTAATGGTCATTCCTGCAGGTTTGGGCTATTGGTTTACGTCCCTACCCTGGTGGGTCATGTTGACGCCAGCCTTGGGCTGGGTGGCGTATTATGGTTTTGAAAAAAACGGTAAAACCGGTTTGAGGAGCGGGATATGGGCCAAACCAATTGCCGTTGGCATTACCTGGGCCTGGGTAACGGTCGTACTTCCCTTATACCCGGATAACCCGGCTACCTACCTCTTTTTGTTTCTGGAACGCACCCTGTTCATTATTGCATTGGCGCTGGCGTACGATCTGAGTGATGCGGAATATGACCGTGCTCAGGGATTTGGCACCCTAGCCTTGACCATGGGCAAGCGCCAGACATTCCGGCTGATCTATTGCTGCCTGGCGGCCTCAGGGATAATGGCCTTCGCACAGGGATATTCCATGGGGCACACTTTGGCCATTGGGCTGACGCTGCTTTGGGCGGCTTTATGGCTTCCATGGATACTTTCCAAACCTTCCTGGCATGCCTGGCATAAGCCCCTGATTGACGGGGTGATGGTGTTTTGGTGTTTGAGTGTTTT
>DLXL01000578.1:0-139 GCA_003448025.1 Saprospirales bacterium
CAGCTGCCGGCCAGCGGCGACGTGGGTGTACCCTTCCATATGTGCGTACCTTCAGGGCGTTTGCCATCCCATTTAACGTCAGGAACAAAATGGAGTGTTCGTTCAATTTCCAGCGCTGCAATCTTTTTGCCCAATTCAA
>DLXL01000578.1:298-665 GCA_003448025.1 Saprospirales bacterium
CCCGGCACGGGTGTCGCTGGGGTACGCCACTCCTGCCGCTATACGGGCATCCATGATCCTTTTCGCCATGCGCTGCACGGAATCTGCCATGTGTGGAAAGAAATGACTGATGACCGTGGATGCTGCGCCGGCCACCACGGAGTACTCGCAGGGATAGCCTGGACTGCCTGGCGCTGGAACCAGCAAGCGAATGCGTTTGTCGGCCTCAAATGGGCGCGGTCGCTTCCATGCGTATTTGGAGTCCCAGGCAGCCACTGTAGCATCATAGCTGGCAGTAGCGGTCAGCAAAAAAGATAAGGCGCCCTTATCTCCTGCTTTTGGTGTCATCCAGAGGTTCATAATCAGATCCTGCCATCGATATCCTGGC
>DLXL01000578.1:873-1131 GCA_003448025.1 Saprospirales bacterium
GCGGCCAGCACCTGTTCTGTTTCACCTTTCATCAAAGCAGGCCGGGGAAGCCTGAAATCGGCTGCAGGGCCGGAGAAAAAGGTTTTCCATGTTCCGGCGCCGGGTTCCACCTGTGCGGGCATTTTTGTTGCAAGGAGCAACAAAAAGAGTATTGTTTGACATTTCATAGCTTAAGATGTTTGGTTAATAGCCCAAACCTACCCGGGGGATCTTCGCAGAAACATAAATATTACACCACCCGGCTGTTTGTCGGTACAA
>DLXL01000578.1:1244-2154 GCA_003448025.1 Saprospirales bacterium
AAACCGGCTGTTTGTCGGTACAAACAGGTGATTGCTTAGTCGCAGGGTTCAGCACAAAGCCCCTACTTTTGTTCGATGCAGTTGCCATTCAAAACACGATATCCTTTCAAATACCTGTTGTTGTTTTTCAGCACATTGGGGGTTATCTGTTTCTTCATGCCCGACTCCGGCCTGATGGGTGAGCCGGCCATTTCCGGCATGCCGTTATGGTACAAAATAGTTCGCTATGCCACCAGGGTATTGTACCATGTAGTGTTCCTGTTTTTCAGCCTGAATCTCTATTATCACCTGATTGTAAACCGAAAGCGGCTGGGTACCTATGTGGTGGTTACCGGAAAAATCGTCCTTGCCTCCCTCAGTTACCACGTCATGTTGTATTACGTGTTGCCGGGATTTCTATTGAAAAAATATGATTCATTACCAGATATGCTTTGTACCTGTATACAAGGCATGATTCCGCTGTTGGTGCTGTCATTCGTTTTTGCTTATCTGACTAATATCCGGGAGGCATTGGTACAGCGCCGTATATTACAGGAGCAAAAACTGCAGTTGGAAATGGAAAAATCGCAGGCCAACTTCAATTTTTTGAAGGCCCAGATAAACCCACACTTTTTACACAATACGCTCAACTTCCTGTATGCCAAATCATTGCCATACTCCGAAGAACTCTCTGAAGGCATCCTCACCCTCAGTGATATCATGCGTTATGCCCTGGATGAACAAACGCGTCAGGATGGAAAAGCACTATTGGCTGACGAGGTGGAACATGTCAATAATGTAATCAAAATCAATCAGTTGCGTTTCGAAAATCAACTTCAGGTACATTTTACGGTACAAGGCTCATTGGAGGGTTTACGCATTGCACCCTTTGTGCTCATTACCCTGGTAGAAAATGCTTTCAAACATGGTG
>DLXL01000578.1:2302-3291 GCA_003448025.1 Saprospirales bacterium
TAGAAAATGCTTTCAAACATGGTGAGCTCAAAGATCCACAGCATCCGCTCGATATCCGTTTGCAGATAGAAGGTGCACGATTGTATTTTTACTGTCGCAACAAAAAGAAATCCGGCCCCAAACAACTTTCTACAGGAATCGGGCTCGACAATATCCGCAAAAGACTGGAGCTGATGTATCCCGGCAACTTCCAATTAGATGTACATGATGAGGCCGGCTTTTATACCACCGAACTGACCATCGACCCATTATGATCAACTGTATTATCATTGACGATGAGCAACACGCTATCGATATATTGATGTACTATGTGAAGCAAACGCCACAGCTACATCTGGCGGGCAGTTTTCTGAATCCTGTGGAAGCCCTTCAGGTAGTCAATGAGCAAAAAATTGACCTTGTATTTCTTGACATCCTCATGCCGGAACTATCCGGCATTGATTTTATCAAAACCATCCGCCATAAAAGTCGGGTAATACTCACAACTGCTTATGCCGAATACGCACTCGAAGGGTATGATCTGGACGTGATCGACTACCTGCTCAAGCCCATCCGATTGCCACGTTTCCTTGCGGCTGTGCAAAAAGCCGTGGAACAAATTGAGCGGGTTCGCGAATACAATGAAAAGGATTTTATATTTGTAAAAACAGAGTTGAAAGGCAAACTCCTGAAAATTGAACTGTCTGAAATTGATTTTATTGAAGGAATGAGGAACTATGTGGCCATCCACACTGGCGGTAAAAAAACACTGGTCAATACCAGCATGAAAAACATGGAAGATCAGCTTTCGGATAAACATTTCCTGCGGGTACACAAGTCGTTCATCGTTCCATTATCGCGCATCACCGGTGTCGAGGGCAATTGCCTGCGGCTAAAGGACGTACCGCAGCCCATTGGCATTGGGGAAAACTACCGTGAGGCCGTGCTTGGGCTGATCAAAGGGAAAGTGATAGGATGAGGAAAATAAGAATATCCAATATCCAATGTCC
>DLXL01000578.1:3462-16040 GCA_003448025.1 Saprospirales bacterium
TGGTGTCAGCAGTTTTGTTTATTATGATACGCCTGACTGGCCAGACAGGCGTGAAGCGTTCTGCATGAATGCTGAAGCCCGGCAGGCGCACCACTTGGACATTGGACATTGGTTATTGGATATTGGATATTGAATGGCGTCGGTATCGCGCGAATGGTGAATCTTTACGTAATTGTGGTTTTTTGTGGCAATTTTCCATCAATGCATTAAAGGATGAAAACAATCTTATGCTTATCCGTGATAACGCTGCTATCCCTTCAGTCGCAGGCTCAGGTAGCAGATTCCATGTCTGTAGCCAGACAAATCGACAGCATCATCCAGGTTTCTCGTGCCCTCACAGGTAAAAGAGATTTTGAAAAGGCCCTTGAACTCAATGCCATAGCCGAAAAGATTACCCTAAGTAACTTTGATCGGGTATCGGTGGCCTATGGCAGTGTTTGTTTCAACTATGGACGTATATATCATAATACAGGAGACTATCAAAATGCAGAAAAATGGTATCTCGAAGCTAAGGACATAAGGTCTCGGGTACTAAAGGGTGGCAGTAAGCATCCCGATTATGGATGGTGCCTAAATAATCTGGCGATTTTATACAAGAACATGGGTCACTACGAGAAAGCTGAACCACTCTATCTCGAAGCCATAGATTGCAGATCTCATGCCCTTGGGAAGGAGCATCCTGATTATGCTTCGAGTCTGAATAACCTGGCGGCCTTTTACTGGGACATGGGCAGCTATGAAAAAGCCCAACCCCTTTACCTCGAAGCCAAAAACATTCGGTATAGAGCACTGGGTGAAGAACATCCAGACTATGCATCCAGCCTGAATAACCTTGCGGAGTGTTACCACCGAACTGGCGATTTAGAGAAAGCCGAGCAGTACTTCCTCGAAGCTAAAGATATCCGGTTACGCGTTCAGGGGAAAGAACATCCCGCCTATGCAGCAAGTTTGAATAATCTGGCAAATTTATATTGGGACCTTGGGAGTTATGAAAAAGCCGAATCACTCTATCTCGAAGCCAAAGACATACGGTTAAAAGCATTGGGAAATTGGAATCCCGATTACGCAGCGAGCCTGAATAAACTGGCTGAGTGTTACCAGCTTAAAGGCAACTATGAAATGGCCGAACCACTCTATCGTGAGGCGAAAGAAATTCGGGAAAAGATGTTAGGGAAGGAACATCCTTTGTATGCCCTAAGCCTACTTAATTTAGCCAGACTTTACCAGATAACAGGACGAATCCCGGAATCTTCCAGTTTGTTTCTGGAGTTATGCAAGCTCAATCGACTGCTTGTGGAACGATCTGTTTCTTTCGCATCAGAAAATCAAATCATTGCCTATCTGAAGACCTTTAATACCTCTCTGGCGCAATTTCAGTCCTTTACGCAGCAATACCCCAATTCGGAGCTGTTACAAGAAAGCTACAATAACGCCTTGTTTTTCAATGGCCTGACCCTGGAGAACAATCGGCTGCTTTCCAGGGCTGTTGGGCAAGCCGACAGCCTTACGCGCCAGATTTACGAAAAGTGGCTGGGCTGTAACCGCCGCCTGGCCAAACGATACGCCCGCCCTGTTGAAGAAAACAAGAAAATAGCCGAGGTGGAAGCTGAAGCCGAAGGCTATGAAAAACTGATTATGCGCAGCCTGCCCGCCTTGCAGCAGGCGCGCAAAGTCCCTGCGTGGCAGGATGTGCGTAACCATTTGAAACCAGGGGAGGCAGCGGTGGAGTTTTTACACTATCCATTCCTTGATCCCCAAAATCCGGACAGTGCTGCCTCTCTGATATACACCGCTCTGATCATCCGCCCCGGCTGGGAGGCGCCAAAACAGGTGTTACTTTTTGAAGAAAAACAACTCGATTCTCTTCTGCTGTCCCAGGGAGACCGAAAGGTGGATTATGTTGCTGCTCTTTACTCCATTAAGAACCGGGGGATTATTGTGGTGAAAAAAAAACAAAAAACCTTGTACGAATTGATCTGGAAGCCGATAGAAAAGGAAATGGAGGGGGTAACAACTACATATTTCTCCCCCAGAGGCCTGCTGCACCGGATTAATCTGGCGGCCATTCCCCTGCCCCCCGATGAGAGAGGACACGAGGGGATGGATTCCACCCTGGCCGACAAGTATCACCTCATCGAATTGGGTAGTACCAGACAATTGATTATGCATGGCCAGTCCAGTTTCACCGGTAATGAAGCGATTCTATTTGGCGGCATACGGTTTGATATGGACTCCACGGCTATTTTTGCGGCTAATGACAGCCTAGCAGACCTGGCCAGCCGGGGGCCAGTGGAGGAGGTAGATTTCGGTACATCCTCCACCGGAGAGCAATGGAACTACCTGAAATGGACCGAAAAGGAAGTCAAGACCCTTGCGCAGATCATGAGTGCGGCGGGATTCTCATCTGAGTCGCGAACCAGCTTTAATGCTACTGAAGAAGCTTTCAAATGGATTGGAGCAAAAGGGAACTCTCCCAGAATCCTCCACATAGCTACCCACGGTTTTTTTTCCCCTGATCCCAAAACTATGGGCAAAAAGCAGATGGAACTGGGAAGTGAAGTGGGTTTCAAAGCCAGCGACAACCCGCTGATCCGCTCCGGGTTACTCCTGGCTGGCGCCAATCATGCCTGGAAGACCGGCAAACCCTTTAAAAAAGGTATGGAAAACGGCATCCTCACAGCCTTCGAGATTAGCCATTTGAACCTGTCTAACACGGAACTGGTAGTACTCTCTGCCTGCGAAACCGGCTTGGGCGACATCCAGGGCAACGAAGGCGCGTACGGGTTGCAAAGGGCGTTTAAAATAGCAGGAGCCAAATACCTGATCATGAGTCTTTGGCAGGTGCCGGATTTTCAGACCCAGGAGTTGATGACCACCTTCTATACCAAATGGCTGGAGGAGAAAATGACGATCCCCGATGCTTTTCGTTTGGCCCAGCAAGAGATGCGGGAGAAGTATGAGAATCCGTATTTCTGGGCAGGGTTTGTGTTGGTGGAGTGAATCATTGTGCAACAGGTTTGGGTTCCGATCGCTATGGCATAAGTGGCGCCTGCAGGAGTTGCCTGTATGTTGGCAATGGGCGTAAGGCTTTTTTCTGTTTGAGCTGCTACCCTAAAGGCAAGCAACCCGAAAGTGAGGGCAAGGCATAGTTTTCTCATAGGTTCAAGTGTTGAACAAATGAAGTTGCTCTGATGGGGTATGACAATTCTATCCTTGGGGCGGAAGACTGCCTGGATTATAAGTGTTCCATGAATAAATATATTTCCTGTCGCCGTTTGCTTAATTCGGCAAACGACTCATCCATTATTAATGAAAGATAGGACTCTCAAAGTGAACCAAATGTACAAAAATTCTCTACTCAAGACTCAGGGCCTATCCGGAAAGTACTTTTTCATCAACACTTTCCACTCCAGCGTAACACGCAACGGAGCAAGGTCCTGGTCTGCCTCCAACTGTTCGAAAGTGCTTCCCTTACCGATGGCCTGCTCCACGTAGCCGAGGGCCTCGGCGGTTTTGCCTTCGGAAAAAAGGAGGTAGGCCATACCGAGCATCGCATTCGCATAGTCGGGGTTGAGTACGATCGCTTTGAGGAAGTTTTGCCGCGCCTCTTCGGGGTGATTGATTTTAAAATAGGCCATTCCGAGGTGTCTGCGGGGGTTCGCAAACATGGAATCGAGTGAAATAGCCTTTTTTAATACCGGTATTGCTTCCGTATAACGTTGGATTTGAAGGTATATAAAACCGAGGTTATTCCAGACCATTGATTGCGTTGAATCAATCGAAATGACTTTTTTAAAAGCAGTCTCCGCTTCGCCGTAACGTCGGGTTTGTATGTAATTCATACCTAAACCTACCCAGGGAGCGAAATTGGTGGAATCAAAAACTATAACTTTTTTAAAAATCGGTTCCGCTTCAGCAAAACGGCGGGTATTGTTGTACAGCCACCCCAGGTTATTCCAGTGTGCCATGAAGGTCGAATCGATGGAAATGGCTTTTTTAAAATGATATTCTGCTTCAGCATATCGACCGATTGCCTGGTAAACCTTGCCGAGGTTGTCCCAGGCATAGTGTTGCGTTGAATCCAGTTCAATCACTTTTTTCAGCGCTTGTTCCGCTTCATTAAATCGGTTGGTATGGAAGTAAAAATAGCCGAGCAGGTTCCAGGTAGCTGCGAACGTAGCATCAAGTGAAATAGCTTTTTTAAAGGCATGTTCCGCTTCTTTAAAGCGGTTAGTATCGTCGAACAGTCCACCCAGGTTGCTCCAGGCTGCGATATCTGTAGAATCCATTGCAATGGCTTTTTTAAACATGGCCTCTGCTTCTTCATAGCGGCCGGTTAAGTTGTACATATAGCCGAGGTTATTCCAGATTGTTGCATTTGTAGCATCCAGTGCAATGGCTTTTTTCAACTGCCATTCTGCCTCTTCGAAGTTTTTTTGACCAAAATTGAAAATAGCCCATTTATGCCATACTTCTACCGAACTGGAATCAATCCGGGTTGCCTGCTCCAAAAACCACCTGGCCCGTTCTTGTTGATTGTATTTATAGGAGAGCAGATAGGCTGCTTCTGTGCAGGGCACTGTCCAGTTCGGGTACAGTTCCAGTGCCCTTCGGGAATAGTATTCCACCGAATCGGGTTGCAGGAAATTATAACCAAATACCAGGAGCATTTGCCAGTAAACATGGGGCTGTTCAGGCTGATAATTCAATGATTTTCGGAACAGGGTTAGCGTACGTTCGCCCAGTTCCTGATCCGGATTCCGGTTGGAATTAGCCAACAGGTACCCTTCGAAAAAATACTTCCTCGCTATCAGGTCAGCGTACATGTAGTGCTTTTCGCCCAGTAATTCGGCTGCCCGTTCGAGGCATCTGGGGTAGGTCTTTACCTTTTCTGTGAAGACTTTTTGCGGCATTCGTCCGCTAACAGCAGCCTGGAGGGAAATCTCCTTATCGGGTTTGAGCCATCCGTTGATGGTTTGCTGGGCATCATCCTGCAGTGCTGCGGCGTAGTTGCGCTTCATGATACCCCCCAGTGGCGCCAATGATTCCACCCCGCTGAGTTGTGTGTACAAATCATCGGCGCAGTTCCCCGCGGGTTCAAAAAAACGCTTTTCCTGAACCGCCAGTTTGAATGCCAGGTACTGTTTCCGAACCGTGGAGTCCACTTTTGCCAGTACCTCTTCTTCCAGACCCCGGCTCTCTGTGGCGGCGAAAACGGGCAGCCCGCCGGATTTGTTTTTCCTCAGGTCGGCCAGTACCGCGGCATTAACGGTGGAAAGCCGGTCGGTCTTGTTGCCGAGCAGCATAGGCACCTGGCTTTGCGGGGCGGCTTCGGCCGTCACGTGATCTTCCAGGTAGCGGTCAATTTCGCCTACGGTAACGGCGCCATCGTTGTTGCGGTCTGCCAGACCAACCAAACCTTCCACAAGGTGGTAGCTGAAAGCGCCACGCCCGCCGCCCCATTGTTCGCCCTCCAGTGAGAACTCGTTGGGCTGGCAGGAAAGGATTTTTATCTCATTGGCATACTGTTTGGCCAGGTTGGCACTGGTGAGCTGCGCTCCACCGATCTGGCTGCCCGCCAGTTTTCCGGCGTGACAGGCATCGGTGATGACAGTGACCCTGGCCTTGTTCTGCATCGACAGGGTGGAAATAACTTCCTGCAAAAACGACAGGGAATAAGTGCCCCCGCCCATGTATACCCTTGATGGCGAGTCCCAGCAAAGCAGGAATCCCGGTTGCGAGATCTTCTTGCCTTCCACGTCGCCGTGGCCGCTGAAGTAAATGATGACCTGATCGCCCTCTTTCACCTGCTCGATCAGACCATCGAGAGCCTCGGCGATTCTGCCGGCCGTTGCCTGGCCGTTGGTAAGCACCCTGAGGTGATCGTCATCCAGCGCGCCCCCCGCCGGCGAACGCAGAAAGTTGGCGAAAGCCAGCGCATCCTTATCAGCAAAGCGCAGGTCTGGGATGGCATGGTCCTGGTAATCGGAGATGCCGACAACTACGGCGTAGACCTCCCCCTGGCCCTCTCCTCCAGGAGGGGGAGTGGATAGGGGTGTGACGCCCTTTTCCTGGGCAAAAAGCGCAACCCAGGTCAGCAGGGCGAGGAAGGTGAAGATTGTTCTCATTGTATTAGACTTTTTTTGCTTCAATAACCCAAAATTGATGAATAAAGCGCTCTTTTGAAGTCGGCAGAAAATGTTTCGTACACCTTACTCTTTCACCTTATCCGGGTAATATTTCCGCACCATAGCCTTCCACTCAGACAAGGCATGCAGGGAAACCAGGTCTTCGTCATTGTTCAGGATATCAAAATCATCCCATCCTTTTTCATGTGCCTGCAAAAGCCAGTCGATAGCCATTCCCTTTTCTGCTTTTTTAGCTTCCAGACATGCCAGATTATAGTACACCACAGGCCTTTCGGCGCCCAACCTGACAGCGCGCCGGAACAATGTTTCCGCCTGCGCCCAATCCTTTTTCTCCGCATATACCACTCCGAGATTGGCATATCCTCCCGGATTGTAGGGCGCATGCCTGATGGCTTCAATACCATAGTAATTGGCAGCCTGCCAGTCGCCGGCATTTAAGGCCAGGATGCTCAGATTATTGTAAGGGATACTCCAGGTGGGTGAATATTCTATGGCTTCGAGAAATTGCTTTTTAGCTTCTGCAGTGTCGTTCTTGTTGATACAAACAACTCCCAGTTCGTTGTGGATATAAGCAGCCTCTGGCTCCAGGTGGAGGGCTGCCCGTTGTTTCTCCATTGCCTCAGATAGCCAGGAACTGTCTTTTTCTGCCAGGGACCTGAGTCGCAATTCCAGGCCTTCAAAGTACAGACGTTTGGCTTCAAGGGTGTTGCTCATCATGTGTTGCTTACCCAGTAGTTCGTTTGCCTTCTGTAACTGTTGGGCGTAACGTTTGTATGGTTCGGTATACTTTTGCCTGCGGGCCAGTTCATTGGCACTGGTGTTGAGATAGGCGTTCAGGGCCTGTTGGGTATCGTCGAGCATGGCAGCAGCCAGGCGGCGGCGCAAATAGCCGGCAATGGGTAGAAGTTCTGGAACCAGCAGAAGACTGTCGTATAAAGCTGCTGCATTTCGCTCCCGGGGTGGAAGAAAGTTTTTGACTTTGATCGCCAGGATAAAATCTTCATACAGACGCCGGGTAACAGGTGCTGATTTTTGCAGCAACCTTTCTTCTGCAGGCATGGATTCCAGTTGTACAATGGGGGGGAACAATTCGTTGTTCCCGCGCTGCTCCAGCTCATTCAGGATTCGCTCGTCAACTTTTGACAGGTTTTTTTCTTTGTCGGTTACGGACAGGTATAAGCAGGCGCCAGGGGGATAGTAAAAGGAAGATTGGTTGCTGATATGCCGGAATATCTCAGGGCCACTGACCATCCTGTTGCCATCATAATCAGCCAACCCAAGCAGACCGGTTACCAGATCGCTCGAGATAGACTTTTGTCCTTTGGAAGAAAAGGCGGAAGACGACAAGCCGGCGTCCGGCATGGTTTGGCTCCATTTCAGCCAACTGGATCTTTTCGTTTTTCCTGTTCCTTTCCACTCAAAGCCCAGGGAGTCGCTCTTTTCGAAGGGGCTTTTGAAAGATACTGCCAGGAAAACCGGGGAGCTTAGGATTGTCTCACCTTGTTTTTCTAACCTTTTCTTTATGCCCTTCAGTGAGCAGGTATTTCCCTGAAAAGGGGTGGCAGGTGAGTCGTTGAAAAACATCAGCACATCTTCTTTTTTTTGACCAGGTGTCATGTAAAGTGCGGAACCGGCGAAATACAGCAGACGTGTGGACGGGATTGGCTTTTCCGACATCAGCCATTCAAGTCCGGCCATAAATCCTGCCAGTGTGGCCTCTTCATCGGTCAGTAACAGGATCTGGTCGCGTTCGATGCTGCCACCAGAAGGGGATTGAAGAAAGGCGGCATACTCCTCCGCATCGCGCCGGGCAGCGGAGAAAGCATGGAGAGAGGTGTCCTGATACTGACTGATCCCTACCACCAGGGCTTTTGCCGTTCTGGATTGTGCGGACGAAACACTGCTCAGAAATAATGATATGAAGAAAAAAAGTGACTTCATGTCATTTTTATTTGATGAAACATGCCTTAAACATCTGAATTATTTTTAAAATATGCTGAATGCCGGTGAATTCTTCTGAAGGAGCCAATTTTGCAGGAAGTCTGATGTATTTATAGAAAATGAGCCACCCCCAACATTCATAGGGGATGGCTCATGTTTTCATTTAAAGACGCTTATTGAAGCGCCTGCTGTTTAGGGAATCAAGTTTAGTTAGGGAAATCGGTCATTTCACGAATCACCCAACCTTCAGCAGTTTTACGGAAAACGTACATGAAACGGCCAGAGCGAACCATATTGGTCACAGCGCCTTTTTCATCCATGGTGCTTACGGTGTAGCTGCCCAAAACCCGTGCGCCGTCTTCGCCGATAAGCTGAACTTCATAGCCATAAAGGTCAATGATTTCTTTGCCGGCTGCACTAAAGGCATCTTTCAGCAACTTGATAAATTCAGACTCAGGCAAAGTTCTGGAAGAACCATCAGGCTCAGAAATAACCACTGAAGCGTCAACCGTTGGTGCAACCGCAGTTGAATTTTCCGTGTTAACGGCTCTTTCATAATTGCCAATCTGAGCATCAACGGCTTGTGTAACCGTAGCAAGAGATACTGAGGAGGATGTTGTTGTGGTTGGCGTCTTGGAAACTGTGGTTTCTACAGATGAAGGCAGAATACCGGTAGAGGTAGTGCGCGTCTGAGCGGATACTGGAGTTGCCAGGATTGCGAGCAGAAAGGCAGCTGTGAGGCCAAAGCAAATTTGATTTGCGTTCTTCATGATATTGTTATGTTTTAGTTGGTGAAAAAATAGTGAAAAAGGTGTTGTTCGTTTTATTTCGATAAGCCTGAGCAGATTGTTTTACTTGCTGTTGGTTTATTGATGATTCAAAGGTGCCTGATTATAGTCCACTCATTTAAGCGTGGAAAGACGTGTATGATTAAATCAGGTGTTTCTACGTGGTCATTAAACGCTTGCCTTATATTAGCTCACCAGCTTCCTGGAGCGGCATATACCGCAGAGAAACAAGAACAGTACAAATATATCCGGCGACATGAGGCCGGGCGCAAATTGGGTTGTGAATGGCCGGTTTTGTGTTGCCAGTGGGGTCAAATATGTACGTAAATGAAAATCGCCCTTGCTGTGGGAATAGCAAGGGCGATTTTCATTTACAGACGCCTCATGAAGCGCCTGTTGTCTTTGCAGTCAAGTTTAGTTAGGGAAATCGGTCATTTCACGAATCACCCAACCTTCAGCAGTTTTACGGAAAACGTACATGAAGCGGCCAGAGCGAACCATATTGGTCACAGCGCCTTTTTCATCCATAGCGCTTACGGTGTAGCTGCCCAAAACCCGTGCGCCGTCTTCGCCGATAAGCTGAACTTCATAGCCATAAAGGTCAATGATTTCTTTACCGGCTGCACTAAAGGCGTCTTTCAGCAACTTGATAAATTCAGACTCAGGCAAAGTTCTGGAAGAACCATCAGGCTCAGAAATAACCACTGAAGCATCAACAGTAGGTGCCACCGCAGTTGAATTTTCCGTGTTAACGGCTCTTTCATAATTGCTGATCTGAGCATCAACAGCTTGCGTAACCGTAGCAAGAGATACTGAGGAGGATGTTGTTGTGGTTGGCGCCTTGGAAACGGTGGTTTCTACAGATGAAGGCAGAATGCCTGTGCGATTCTGAGCCGACACTGGAGTGACGACAACTGTGAGCAGAAAGGCTGCTGTAAGGCCTAAGCAGATTTGATTTGCGTTCTTCATAATGTTGTTATGCTTTTGATTGTGAAAAAAATAGTGAGAAAGGTGTTGGGTGTTTAATTTCGATAGACCTGAGCAGATTGTTTTACTTGTTGTCGGTTAATTCATGATTCAAAGGTGCATGAACATTGTCCACTCATTTAAGCGTGGAAATACGTGGATTATTAAATCAGGTGTTTTTACGCGGTGCCTTGATTGCACCTTGCTGCAGATGTAGTGTCCGGTTGCCTAACGATTGGATGTTAATCATGCTGTTACGGAATACCTCGTAAAAGATTCCCCTAATTGCCGAGGATATTGTTCTGCCAAAGTCGTTCCTTTGGAAGAAGATTTTTTACTAACCAAACCATAACTGATCATGTCTGTATTGATGGTAATCATTGCAATCACCCTGATCCTGCTGATTTTCGGGGTTATGATGTACAACCAGCTGGTAAAACTGCGCAACCTGGTGGAAGAGGCCTGGAGTGGCATTTCAGTTCAGTTAAAGCGCCGCTTCGACCTGATTCCCAATCTGATCGAAACCGTAAAAGGGTATGCCACACACGAAAAAGCCACGCTGGAAAACGTGATTAATTTGCGCAACGCCGCCATGAGCGCCGCACCGGGCGACGTTGCCCAGCAGGCTCAGGCAAATGCAGCTTTATCGCAGGGGATCAAAGGCATTTTCGCCCTGGCTGAAAACTACCCCGATCTGAAAGCCAATCAGAACTTTATTGAATTACAAAACGCCCTGCAAACCGTTGAAGATAACCTGCAGAACAGCCGACGGTATTACAATGCCTGTGTCAGGGACCTGAATACGGCTTGCGAAAGCTTCCCATCTGTTCTGATCGCCAACGCATTTGGTTTTGAAAAACGCAGCTTCTTCGAATTGGACAATCCCGAAGAGGCACAAAACATAAAAGTTTCTTTTTAAGATGCGAAAGGTCATTCTGTTTTGCACGGCCCTGCTTGTTTGCCTTTTGCCGCGTGTCCAGGCGCAAGGTTTCAGCATCACGCAATATGATATCGATGTCACTATTCAAGAAAATGGTTCCCTGAAGATCCGCGAGACCATCGACGTCTTTTTTACGGAAAAAAAACATGGCATCTATAAAGACATTCCAACCCGCTACACCATTGACTTTGCGGAACTTGGCGATAGTGCAAAATACCGGTACCTAAACGGGAATATCTTAAAAATGCCTGTTCGGAATATTGCAGTACCAGGCAACCCCTACCAACTGGAATTTGATGAAAATCAACTCAGGATCCGGATAGGCGATGAAGACGAAACCATTGAAGGGGCAAAACAGTATGTGATCTCCTATGAGGTGGATAATATCATGGCTTTTTTTAAAAACCATTCCCAACTGAGATGGAACCTGATCGGCGAATACTGGGATGCCAACATAGAAAAAGCACTTTTTACTATTCACTTGCCTAAGCCCTCGCCCGATCAAAATTTGATTAAGATCCAAACCTATTCCGGCAATTATGGCAGTACGGAATCGGATGTAACCCTTCAATGGAAGGACGCTTCAACTATAGGCGGAACCTTAAACCAATCCATGGGGCCGCGGGAAGCATTAACGGTAATCCTGGACTTTCCGTTGGACTACATTCGGTACGAGCCGGCGGATGCTGCTATGCTGGCGGAAAGAATGTTCATTAAAAACTATAACACCACCCTGACGGTCAATAAAGATGGCACAACGGATGTGGTCGTGCAGGCAGATATAAAGTTCCTCAACACCGTACGTGAGCTTTGGGTGGTGCTGGAACATCAGGCCGCAGGCGAGTCATTTGGCTTGTCGGGCCGCTGGCTGCCCGGTGGAGCCTATTATCCTGTCAAAAACGTACGCTGGACGGGCGGCGAGCAGGATAAAAGTAATCCCTTTAAAATACACCTGAACGACATCAATGGCGGGGATGAGCATACCCTGACTTTACGCTACACGCTGGAAGGAAATATGGTGGAAGACGGGAAGCACCCAGGATTCAAAAAGGTGCTTTTCTCCCACCAAAACCTGTTCCGTGAACCCATTGGGCATGCCATCACAGAGCTCCGGCTGCCCGACATGGATGAAGCGGCCGTATACGAGATCAATACGAATAAAGACTTTGACACCCGGCAACTCCAACAACGCATTGAAGGGAACTCCCTGTTTATAGAAACCACCGGCCCGATCGTGGAGCGGGACCTGTTGTTCCGGCCAACCTTCAGTATTCCGACTCGTGCAGTTGCAGACACAAGTTTTGGCACGGCACTCCACCGATGGTGGATGAACAACGAATTCCTGTTTTTCCCACTGCTGATCCTGGGATTCTTTATTTGGTGGTGGTTTAAAAAAGGCAAGGACAGTACAGTGCCTGTTTATCCGCAATTTTATCCGCCGGAACACATGACCCCGGCAGAGGCAGGCATTCTCATTGATGATAAACTACATGAAAGGGATATCATCGCCCTGATCCCGTACTGGGCTGCCAGGGGACATATCAGAATAGAGGAAGTGGAGGTCAAAAAACTGTTGGGCTTGTTGAAGGACACCGATTATAGATTCATTCAACTCAAACCCTTGCCGGAAGTCGCTCATGATTATGAAAAAAAACTGTTTGCCGGCTTGTTTGGCAGTAGTGGCCAAGTAGAAAGCGTAATGTTGTCCTCCCTGCAATACTCCTTCTATACCACCATGAATACCGTTAAATCCCTGCTGAAAGAGAAGATTAAAAAAAACAGGCAATATGAAGA
>DLXL01000578.1:16166-16814 GCA_003448025.1 Saprospirales bacterium
ACAGGCAATATGAAGGTCTCGGCATGGATGCAGGAATAGGTTTTATGGCACTGGGGGTTATTTTCCTGGTGGGGGCGCTTATTGTCGGGTTGGTATCTTTGGATGATTTCCATGAGCCGAATTTTTTCTCCATTGAAACAGCTTTCAGCAGTGCTTTACTCGGTATCGGTTTACTGATCATTGGTAAATATATGCCCAAAAAGTCTTTGCTGGGTATGGAGGCCTATCAGCAGTTAGCCGGCTATCGCATGTTTATGCAAACAGTGGAACAACCTCGTCTGGAACAACTGATCAAAGAGGACCCGCATTACTTTGATAAATCCCTGCCCTTTGCAATGGTATTTGACATAGCTGATAACTGGTCTGAAAAATTTGAAGCCCTCAACGTTCCACCCCCTGAATGGTACGGCTCCCGCTCCGGGCATTTCACCTCCAGGCAATTTATGCGGCAGTTTAGCCATGCCACCAAAGACATCGGAAATACGTTCACGAGTACCCCCTCCAAGAGTGGCAGCAGTGGCGGGGGGAGTTTCAGCGGCGGCGGTTTTGGCGGTGGCGGTGGAGGAAGCTGGTAAGTCACTCCCGCGAAATGCTGCCTGGTGAAAATACCAGGCAGGGCGATGATATCCAAATTCTTGCGGTTCCAGG
>DLXL01000581.1 GCA_003448025.1 Saprospirales bacterium
CCAACTCAAACACTTAAACACTTAAACACTCAAACACTCCCCAACTCAAACACTCACATGCACAGTTTCTTCTCATCCAAACCCAATCGCCTGTGGACCATCATGGCCGGTTTTTTTGTGGCTAATGCGCTGGTGGCGGAATTTATGGGGGTGAAATTATTTTCCCTGGAGAAAACGCTCGGGTTTGAACCCATGAATTGGTCCATGCTGGGGCAAAGTGGATTATCCTTCACCCTAACTGCAGGGGTACTGCTCTGGCCAGTGGTGTTCGTCATGACCGACCTGATGAATGAGTATTTTGGCCCCAAGGGTGTACGGATCATCTCCTACATTACAGCCGGCCTGATTGCCTACGGTTTTCTGATGTTGTTCATGGCCATGGGATTGGAGCCTGCTGATTGGTGGCGAACTGCGCATATCAAACCAGGTTTGTCGGCAGCGGAACAGGATGCCCTCCGGGCACAGGTAGGCGATTATAACACCGCTTATGCAGTAGTATTTGGGCAAAGTTTGTGGATTATCGTAGGATCGTTGTTTGCCTTTTTGATTTCGCAGGTAGTGGATGTGGCGGTTTTTCACCGCATTAAGGCCAAAACAGGAGAGGGCAAACTCTGGATGCGTTCCACTGGCAGCACCTTGATCTCGCAGTTTCTCGACAGCTTTGTGGTGGTGTTTATTGCTTTATACATCGGGCAACAGCTTCCATTCGCTCAAGTGTTGGCCATTTGCATCATGAATTATTTTTATAAAGGGATAGTAGCCTTAGTCATGACCCCGGTTATTTATTGGGTACATAATGCCATTGATGGCTATTTAGGGCATGAATTAGCGGCGGAAATGAAAAAGGCGGCACAAAGATCTGAATAAGATTCCGACCAAAACCTGTTTAGGTTCCGTCAATGTGCCGTAACAGCGTTGAATGGCTCAGTACCTTCGCCGCCTAATTTTTTGCTATGAAATCCCTGTTGTGTTCTCTTATATTGCTTGGAACAAGCTTCTTGCTGACAGCCCAAAACAACGCTGAAACCTATCGAATACGAGCTAAAAAAGCAATTGGTCCTATTCAATTGGATGGCACCCTGGACGAGCCTTCCTGGCAAACCGGCAATGAAAAAGCAACCCGATTCAAGCTTTGTTTTCCGAACGATACGGCTTACAGCAAGTGGCAAACCGAGGTGCGAATCACCTTTGATGATCTGAATCTATATGTAAGTGCTGTTTGTTGGGAAAACCGATCAGACTACACCGTTCAAAGCATGCGCCGTGATTTTGGCGGCGGCACCACCGATGTGTTCAACATCCTTTTAGAGCCTAACAAGGATGGTCAAAATGGTTTTATTTTCAGTGTTAGTCCGCTTAATGTGCAAAGAGAAGGATTGATCAGCACAGGCGAAAACATGTCGCTCGAATGGGACAATAAATGGAATTCTGCAGTACAAACATTTGAGGATCACTGGACTGTTGAGATGGCTATTCCGTTTAAAACACTGCGTTATAATGTTTCGGCCGACGAGAATTCCTGGGGATTGCAGTTTATCCGCACTAAAATCAAAGATTTTGAATCCAATGTTTGGGCGCCGGTGCCTTTTCAATATTCCAATACCAATCTTTCCTTTGCGGGCCGTTTGATCTGGGATACCCCACCACCTAAACCCGGAGCCAATATCAGCCTGATCCCCTACTCTATTGGTAGCGCCAGCATTGATTATCTGCGCGATGCAAACACGCTGGAAGTAAAAAACAGGCCGCAAACCTGGAAGGGAAACATGGGCTTGGATGCCAAAATAGGGCTCACCCCCGGACTAAACCTGGATCTTACCGTAAATCCGGATTTCAGCCAGGTGGAAGTGGACCGGCAGCTACCCAACCTGAGTCGTTTTGAACTGTTTTTTCCGGAAACACGTCAATTTTTTCTGGAAAACAGGGATTTGTTTGCCATGTTTGGATTTCCGGAAACAAGGCCATTTTTTTCCAGAAGAGTGGGATTGGCTTACAATCCGGTTAGCAAGCGGAACGAAACGGTTCCGATCCTTGCGGGCGCCAGGCTGAGTGGAAAGGTAAGTGATGGTTTGCGGGTAGGTCTGCTTAGCATGCAAACTCAGCGGCGCGACTGGGACACTGTTTCCGTACTTCCGGCTGCCAATTTCAGTGTAGCCACCTTGCAGCAAAAAATCTTTGCCCGGAGTACGATTAGCGGTGTTTTTGTGAACAAACAAAACTTCATTGAACCACTCAATGAAACGCAAAAATCCGGCTGGCAGCCCTGGAATCGGGTAGCAGGTTTGGAGTACAATCTCTACTCTGCCGACAATCGTTGGGAAGGCGAGGCTTATTACCATCGGTCTTTTTCCCCGGATAAATCCAAAAACGGATCAACCGCAGCTACTTTTTTAGGCTATAGAGGTCGGAAAGCAAGCGCCAACCTCGGTTACTCCCGAAGTGACTCCACCTATACCGCCGAGGCTGGATTCGTACCACGTCCGGGTGTGCAAAACCTGTACACCGGTGTCGGTTGGCGGATTTTTCCTGATTCAGACCTTCCTCTTTTCCCTGAAGACGGTTGGGCGGCCAAGCATATTACCAACTATGAATTGGGCTATAGTGGCTCAGCGACTTTTGGTCTGAACGGCCAACTTACAGACGGCGATTTTTCCTATTTTTTCAAGACCTATTTCAAAGATCAATCCGGCACCAATACGGCATTTTATAACAACTTTGTTTATCTCTTTGCGCCTTTTGATCCAAGTAATACGGGGCAAGAGAAACTTCCCGTTGGGAAATACACCAACTTTGGTGTATTGTTCAGGTATTTTTCCGGCACAACTACGGATCTGCAAGGGAATATAGGATTTAATTACGGGGGCTTTTTTAACGGGTCTTTGTTGAGCAGTGATGGCTCCCTTTCCTACCGTTGGCAACCTATCGGGCGGTTTTCACTTCAATATAATTACAACCGTATTCGATTACCCAAGCCCTATGCTTCCGCAGATTTCTGGCTGGTTGGGCCACGGGTGGAATTATCCTTTCGCAGAGATTTATTCCTGAGTGCGTTTATGCAGTATAACACTCAATTCAACAATTTCAACCTCAATGCGCGATTACAATGGCGATATGCGCCGGTTTCGGATTTGTTTTTAGTGTATACCGACAATTCCTATGCGGAAGGCATCCCTAATAGCCCCGTCAGGTTGTTTTCACCCAAAAACCGGGCGATAGTGTTGAAAGTGGTCTACTGGCTGAACGTGTAATCAATATCCAATATCCAATATCCAATGTCCAATATCCAAGTGGGGGGGGGGGTAAAAGGAAGAAGACATGAGATTGGTATGATCAGTAATATGAAAACAAAATAAAAAGGAATATAATTGAGAGACAGGATAAAAAAAATAAAAAAAAAAAAGAAACGGGGGTCTGGGGGGGGGGAGGGTGGGTGGAGGGGGGGGGGGGGGGAGGGGGGGGTG
>DLXL01000580.1:0-227 GCA_003448025.1 Saprospirales bacterium
GGACGGCCGGGAATGTTGTAGAAACCAATGGTGGGGATAATCAGACTTTCATGTCCGCCCCAGCTAACGGCCATGAGGAAGCGCTCCATGCGGTGGATAAACGCTTCCATTTTTTCCATGCTATCGGTTTTGAATTGCACCGAAAAGAGTCCGCCGCAGCCGCGCATTTGTTTTTTGGCCAGCTCCAACTGTGGGAAAGAATGATGGAAAGGATACCAGATGCGTTC
>DLXL01000580.1:495-3133 GCA_003448025.1 Saprospirales bacterium
ACCAGCGCGGCATCATGCGGCCCGAGTATGCCTCCCAGCGTCATTAATTCAGATTCAAAGATCTTTTTAACCATCTCGCTGCTGCCACAAAGCACGCCCACCACCACATCAGAATGTCCGTTCAAATACTTGGTGCCGGAATGCAGCACGATATCTATGCCGAAAGCTGCCGGGTTTTGGTAGATGGGCGAGCAGTAGGAATTGTCGATCATGGTTACCACGCCCCGTGATTTGGCCAGGACGGCGCAGGCCGCCAGATCCTGACAATCATAGGTCATGGTATTCGGACTCTCCAAAAAAAGCACCCGGGTATTGGGTCGCAACGCTGCTTCAATATTGGCTATGGAGCTGCCATCCACAAAGGTGTGTTCCACACCGAAGCGACTCAGGAATTTGCGGAGTAGCGCAGAAGTCCAGGAGTAAGGATTTTGCTGACATACCACATGGTCGCCGGCTTTCACATTGCCTATCACAGCTGCTGCAATGGCCCCGGCGCCGCTGGAAAACACCAGCGCATCTTCCGTTCCTTCCAATGCTGCCAGTTTGCGGCGCAGGATTTCTACGGTAGGGTTATTGCCCCGGGAGTAAACATGGCTGTGCAACTCATCCGAAAAGGCTTCCCGGAAGGCCGTCAGGTTGGGAAAAGCAAAGTTGCTGGTTTGAACAACCGGCGGCGCAATGGCCTGGAAATATTGTTCTCCGCTTAATGCGCTAACCATTTCGTGAACAAGCAAATATCCAATAACCAATATCCAATGTCCAAGTGGGGCGGGTGTTTGGCGTCAGCACAATTGCTTGTGTATGTTCGCCTGAATGGCAAGAGGAGGAGAATATCTAAGGTTTCAGTTATTTTTACATTGATTTTCCTGAATGCCCCCCATCCCGATGCAATGCCCATTACATCGGGATGGGTATATGTTTTATCCTAAGCTAATAGCTTCCTAAATACATCGTGCTATGAAAAAGTATGTTTTCACGCTCTGTATAACCATTATGGCCAGTATCCTGTTACACGGTCAACAGTACTGGAGCAAACGATACGATATCGAATTGGGGAATGAATATGGTTCACAAATTATAGTCAGGGAGGATGGTTTTTTAGTAAGTATGAGGGGCTTTTGCGGCGTGAATAATGCAGAGTTCTGCTATGGTATTATCAAATTTGATTTGGATGGAGAGAAACAATGGCAATCGTTGATCTATGACTCCATTGGCCCCAATGGCTATATCGCTTTAGCTATTCGCAACGATACTATTTTATTTAATGTAGATTATACAACCAGTGACAGTTGTGGAGTATTAGCCTACGATATGCAAGGGAATTACGTTGGCCGTTACAACTACTGGCACCCTGGAGTGCCCGGGACTGTGGTTTCACGCGATTTAAAGAGCAAGGGAGAGCGCTTGTTTGTTAATTTTTCTTATAAAGATACATTGGAAAACCGTGTTAAGGATAAAATCCGCGCATACGACCCAGCCTGGAACCAGCTCTGGGAAGTGAAGTTGCCTGACAATGCGGAATACCCCAAAATCCGATACGCCGATATGGATGCCTGCCCCGACGGTGGCATCATCACTGCCTGTGTGTCCAACAAAACTTTTGCTGAAACAGTATGCAGCATCCAGAAGTACGATGCAAACGGACAACAGGAATGGACAACTGTGCTGGAAGGTATGTATGAAATATGGAGTGTGCCTGCTACCATCCATGCACACCCAGATGGTGGCTATACCGGTCACTGGCAACTATCCACCGGTGATGTTTGGTCATATCCTTACCCGGACATGTGGTTCAAACTTGACGCAAATGGTCAGATACAATGGCAGAAAATAAACGACCCGTACACCAAAAAACGTAATTTTATCAACACTTTCGTGGCTAAAAACGGCGACCTCATCGGCTGTGGCAATGGAGACGAAAGTCCCTACGATACCATTCCCGATTTGCCTTACCAATTCTATGCCTACATCGCCCGCATCAAACCTGATGGAGAATTGCGTTGGGAACGCAGAATTTACGAAAAAAAAGACGGTGGATACTCTCCCGTGCTATACCATGGAGCTGAAATGGAAAACGGAGATCTGATCTTTACCGGATATGTCTGGGACACCATCCAAACGCCACAAAACCCTTCCTGGGACGACCTCTGGCTTTTGAAACTAGATAGCAATGGCTGTCTGACACCCAACTGTGATTACAATCAGTACGTACTACCGGCATACGAACCTTCGCGGGCAAATCAACTGGATGCATTTACTGTTTTCCCCAATCCTGCTGTTGATCAATTTACGCTGGCTGGAATATTGGGAAAACACATTCCATCTGGAAATTACAAGATCGTCATTTATGATGCTCTGGGTAGAGAACTATTGCAACAAGAATTTGATCCCAATCTGCTCACTACTATCCGGTCGGCGGATTGGCCAACAGGAGCTTATAGTTTGGTGATTCTCCGAAATGGAATGGAAGGTCAGGTAATTAGATTAGCAAAACAATAGGAGCATATTGGACATTTACAACGCTTCTATCGCTTGTTCCAAATCTTCCCACAACCAGGCCGGGTCTTCCAGGCCGATGTAAAAGCGGACGAATTGCCAGGGCGCTGCCGGCGCTGGACGGCCGGGAATGTTGTAGAAA
>DLXL01000448.1:0-1963 GCA_003448025.1 Saprospirales bacterium
AAATACAACTTCAAAGAGCTGAATGAAGATTTAGGCTTAAATTTGAGCGAGTATGGCGCGAGATGGTATGATGCGAGCTTGGGGAGATGGTGGAGTGTGGATTTATTAACTGAACAATCAGTATTTTTTTCTCCATATTGCTATGTCATGAATAATCCAATTATCATGACAGATCCAACCGGCATGTATGCTTGGTCTGTAGGTATGGAGGGTAGCGGGGCTTCAGATGGTTGGCAACAATACCAACAAGAGAAGCTAACTGAAATGATTAGACAACAAGAATCTAAAAAGAACTTTTATGTTCTTGTTCGAAGTAAAGAGGAGATAGGTGAGTTTTACAAGAACAGTGCTTTAAATTTGGGAACTTTTCACATTGTGATTTCTTCTACCCTTTCTGATGCACAGTCAAAGGTTTCAAAAAAAATAGGAAAAGGAAAGATTTCAACACTAATCATAGATTCTCATGGTGCAGAACGTGGTGGAATAATAACAACCAATGCCAATAAAAATACAGGTGTAAGTGGAGATAATTTAGAGGCATATAATAGAGATGGACAATATTACATGAACAATGCCCCTGAAAGTTATAAAGAAATAAAGGCTTTAGAGAATTTAATTAATTATTTGGATGATGACGGAAGCATTTGTGTATTCATGACATGTGCTCTTGGAAAGGGATCAGGTGGTGTTAAATTTATGGAAGAAATAGGCAAAATGGCACTGCCAAAGAGTGCAACATTTTATTTTAATCAAGATTGGTCAAACCCGCTTAATGCTAATAATTCTTCAAAATCATTGGAGATTTGGCAAGGCCCTTATGGGCTGTCTAAACAGTTCTTAAAACTAGGTTGGATTAAAATGACAGTTAGTTATCAGGGATATCAACTTGTAAATTTAAAAAGTAGCGCTAAAACAGGAGATATTTATTTAGATAGCAGGCCCGGGCGCACAACTGTCACCGAAATTCCAAGATGAAATCAAAAATTAATTCACAAAAAATTGAAAATTTGACATGAAACATTCAATTGTTATTATATTATCAATGTTTTCTTTTGCATTGTTTGCACAAGGTAATGACAGACGGTATCCTGCAACTTGCAGAGATTCAATATTTACCGATAAAGTTTGTCTTGATTGTGCAGACAATTATTGTTTTGGAGGAGCCTTGTTTTTAGAAAGATACCTTGAATCAAAACTTTATTTAATATTAAAAAAAGATAAAATTACAACTCAAGATATAACTTTATCAATTATTATAGATACTCTAGGGATAGCAAAATCAGTTGATTTTGTTAGTAAAGATAAGTTTTGTACATCGTGTAACGAAGTTATCTTTGATGCCATTTATATTTTGAAGAGGTGGAAGCCGGATTGTTTCTATAGCTTTGACATTTCTGAGAACAAAATGATTTGCCGTGATAAAAAGTTGTTTCTATATATAAAAATTATTGACAGTAATATTTATATAAATGGGAAACGTGAGCGTCCTGTTTTATTTAATAAATAAGGCTTCCTGTAGATCATTACCCATCAGGCTTACGATGCCCTGGGCAGAGAACCCAAGAAATTCATCCCGTACACCATTGCCTCCAACAACGGAACCTACCGCACGGCGGCAGCCACAGAACAAACCACCTTTGCCAATACCTGGGGCGCCGGCGGATATGGCTATGCCGAAACAAAATTTGAAGCATCGCCGCTCAATCGACCGGTAGAGCAGGGCAATCCCGGCGCTACCTGGCGTATCGGGAACGGTAAAACCCTGGAATATGCCTATCGCAGTAATACCGTTGCCGATGCAGTGCGCAACTTTACCGGAAATAACACCTTTGCCGCCAATGCACTTTGGGTAACGCAGGAAACCGACGAAAATGAGCGCAAAAAATGGACCTTCACCGATAAACTGGGGCGCGTGGTATTGGTAAAACAAGAACTCAACGCAACAGAAACCGCTCAAACCTAT
>DLXL01000448.1:2196-2573 GCA_003448025.1 Saprospirales bacterium
ATGCTCGCACCTCCCAATAACTGGGATCCCAACCACGCCAACTACGCCTCCATGATCTTTAAATACGCCTACGACAGCCGCGGGCGTATGACCAGCAAAACCGTGCCCTCCGGCGGCACTACCACCATTGCCTACGACCGGCTCGACCGGCCGGTGCTGACCACCGATGCCAAAGGATTCAAGGTGTTCACCCGGTACGATATCCTCAGCCGGCCCATTGTAAGCGGCAGATACAAAGGAACAGCCTCGCCGGCAGGCACCAATCCGCTTTTTGAAACCTCCAATACCACGGCGCCACACTACTACACCAGCACCAGCTTCCCTACCGACAACAACCTGGATGTGTACAAGGTGTTTTATTACGATGATTACGACAT
>DLXL01000448.1:2840-3432 GCA_003448025.1 Saprospirales bacterium
TATCCTGAAAAACGACGGCACCGCGCCTACCGTTTTCCTGACCACCCGTACGTATTACGATAAGGAATACAGCGTCATACAGGTAAACAAACAAAACCACCTCAGCGGAGCAGACATTACCTCCAGCGCCTATGATTTTGCGAACCGGGTAACCAAAACCCGGCGCGATCACACCGGCACCCCTCCCGGAGGCTCACAGAAAACCTACTACATCCGCGAAGAATACACCTACGACGAGGCGGGCCGCTTACGATTCACCCGGCACCACGTAAAAACCACCGCCGGGGCGCCCACCAGCGGCTGGGTAGTGACCGCCGCTCCGGTGTACGATGAACTCAACCGTCTGGCAGACAAACGTTTGCATGCCAGCAATTACGATGGCATAAACCCCGTGGCGCTCGGAGCCAGTTTCAATTACCTGCAGAGCCTGGATTACACCTACAACATCCGGGGCTGGCTCACAGGGATCAATGATGCTGCATCCTGTGCCCTGCAAGGCGGCGCCCAACTGGCCGCCCTGTTCAACATGGGCCTGGTTTATGAAAGCACAGCCAATGGCGCCACAGCGCAATTCAACGGCAATATAGCTGCC
>DLXL01000400.1:0-8313 GCA_003448025.1 Saprospirales bacterium
ATCCGCGTTCCACATCCGCGTTCTCTGCGTTCCACATCCGTGTTCAAAATCTGCGTTACATTTGTACAAAATTACCTGAACCGTGTACAGCAAAGACGAGCAAAGATCCCTTTTTGAGCTTTCCAAGCAACTTCTTTATTCCCCACAGGCTACCCTTTTTGCTGAGCCGCCAGCCGAACGTGCGGAAGATCTGCGTCGGGTACTTCGGTACCATGAGTGGCGCTATTACGTGCAGAACGATCCGGTTTTGAGCGATTTTGAGTACGATCAACTCTATAAACAACTCGAAACTATTGAGTCTGAACATCCGCAATTGGTTGTCTCGGATTCCCCCACCCAGCGTGTGGGTAAAGATTTGACGGAAAATGCGCCTCAGGTTGCACACCTCACGCCCATGCTCTCGCTCGATAACAGTTATAACGCTGAAGATCTGAATGATTTTGATGAGTCGGTTAAAAAACTCTGTGGTTTGGATAAGGATGCCGATATAGCCTATTGTGTGGAACCCAAGTATGACGGCGGAACCATTGCACTGGTGTATGAAAACGACCGCCTCACGCGCGCAGCTACCCGCGGGAACGGGTACATGGGCGATGAGATCACGGCCAATATTCGTACGCTGCGCACCGTGCCGCTTCAGGCAGCATTTTCAAAAAAAGGCATCGCCAAAGTGGAGCTACGGGGAGAGGCATTGATCCGGAAAGATATTTTTGAAAAAATAAACAAAGCGCGCCAGGAACTTGGTGAGCAGGTTTTTGCCAATCCACGAAATGCCGCCACCGGTGGCTTGCGTATGAAAGATCCCCGAGAAGCTTCAGAACGTGGACTGGAAGCCTTTCTATACCAGCTTGGATATGCTGTTGATGCTGAAGGTAAAGATGTGATGGCCCGTTTCCAAAGCCACGATGAGAGCATTCACCTGTTGGAATCCCTCTCGTTTAAAACACCCCTGGCCAAAGGCGGCACCCAACAACACCTCCCGGCCACCAAAACCTGCCGGAATATTGCTGAAGTGATTCAGTTCTGTACCGATTGGCAGGATTACCGCGACGAATATCCTTACGAACTGGATGGTATGGTGGTGAAGGTCAACAGCCTTGAACTTCAGGAAAAATGCGGGTATACGAGTCATCACCCGCGCTGGGCCATCGCCTTTAAATTCAAGGCTAGGCAGGCTACTACACGACTTCGGGATGTAGAGTTTCAGGTAGGTAAAACCGGCGCGGTTACTCCGGTAGCTAAGTTGGAACCCGTACCGCTGGCCGGGGTAACGGTTTCGAATGTGAGCATGCACAACGAAGAGTTCATTCGCTCCAAAGACATCCGAATTGGCGATCAGGTACTGGTAGAACGCGCCGGTGATGTGATTCCTTACATCGTAAAAAGTTTGCCAGAACTGCGCAATGGCACAGAGCAGGAAGTGGTTTATCCCAGGCATTGCCCGGTATGCCAGTCGGAATTGGTCAAGCCTGAAGAGGAGGCCATCTGGCGTTGCGAAAATGCCGAATGTGAAGCTCAGGTGTTAGCCCGAATGGTGTTTCATACCTCCAAACATGCCATGGATGTGGAAGGACTCGGCGAAAGCACCATTGAAAAATTCTATAAATTAGGATGGTTGCACAGCATAGCCGATTTGTATCGCATTGATTACGATGCCGTTGCGAAACTGGAAGGCTTCGGGCCCAAATCGGCGGCCAATATGCGTGCAGCGGTGGAAAAGGCCAAAAAGAACCCGATTCACCGATTGTTACATTCCCTGAGTGTGCACCATTTGGGACAAAAAGCCTCCAAATTACTGGCAGCAGAGGTGGAACATGTGCTAGATTTGCGAGCCTGGGACCTGGAAAAATACCAAACCATCAAAGACGTTGGCCCGGTGCTTGCCCGTAATGTGTTCAATTTCTTCCAAAATACGCACAATGTAGAATTACTGGAAACTATGGAAGCATTGGGCGTTAACCTCCGCCAAACCGATGAAGATAAAAAAGCGGATGTTAACACTGATGGCCCGTTGTATGGAAAAAGTATCCTGTTCACCGGAACCCTGTCACAAATGACCCGTGAAGAAGCTGAAAAACGCGCTTCTGCCGCCGGGGCCTCTATTGCAAGCGGGGTGAGCAAACATCTGAGCATTCTGGTGGTGGGTGAAAAAGCCGGCTCCAAACTCAAAAAAGCCCAGGATTTGGGCACAGTGGAGATTTGGAGCGAAATGGAATTTTTGGAAAGAGTAAGCACTTTTGAAGCATGAAAATCCTGATCGTCAACAATACCAAAATCCCGGTTCACCTTTATGGCGGTACCGAACGTGTAATCTGGTGGCTCGGTAAAAGCCTGGTTCGCATGGGGCATGAGGTTACCTACCTGGTGAAACCAGGCTCCGAATGCCCGTTTGCCAAGGTGTTGTTTATCAATGACAAAAAGCCGCTTTCCGAACAAATACCGGACGATTGCGATGTAGTGCACATGCACTATGATACAGGTGAGGAACTGCACAGGCCCTTCATCACCACATTGCACGGTAATCTCAGTGAGCCGCATACCTTCCACCCCAACACCGTGTTCATCTCTCAAAACCACGCCCATCGGCACGGAGGTTCGGTTTATGTGCACAACGGATTGGATTTTGAGGATTATGGCAAGCCGGATCTGGAGAATAAGCGCCATTATTTCCACTTTTTGGGCAATGCTGCCTGGCGCGTTAAAAATGTTCGTGGCGCTATAGACCTGGCCGGGAAAGCCGGTGAAAGACTACATGTCATTGGCGGTACCAGGGTAAACTTCCGTATGGGATTGCGTATCACACTCACACCGCACGTGCGCTTTCACGGCATGCTGGGAGGCGATGGTAAAAATGCCATCATCAACGGATCTAAAGGCCTGATTTTCCCTGTATTATGGCATGAACCCTTTGGCCTGGCTATCGTAGAAAGTCTCTATTTCGGATGTCCGGTATTTGGTACACCCTACGGCTCGTTACCAGAATTGCTGGGTAAAAAAGAAACACCTAACCGAAAGGCAAATTGGAGTGGCACGGTGGATGCTTTTTATGCTGATTTTGGCTGTCTTTCCGTCAAAAAATCAGAACTTGTGGAAGCCATTAAAAATGCTGGCGCTTTTGATCGCCGCAAATGCCATGAACATGCAGTGGAATGTTTTTCAGCCGATCGTATGGCACAGGATTACCTCAAACTTTACGAAAAGGTACTCAACGGCGAACCATTACACCCGGAAGCACCCGTTTTTGAAGCGCCGCCAACCGAAAAGTTTCTTCCTATGCGAGAGTAACTTTGAGATATGAGATATGAACGATGAACGAAGTCTTGCCGTTCCAACATTCATAACCCATATCTCATAACCCATATCTCATATCTCATACAACCTTCTCAGTCAAAAATCGTCATGAGTTCATGCGGAATACTTTGATCCGGAAAGGTTTGTTGGTCTGTATAATTTGGATATTGCCGGGTGGTGCTTTGATGGCCCAAACTCAGCAAATATGCCTGTTGGCAGAGGCGGAACAACGGATTGTTTTTGAACAAAATATAAGCGGATTTGAGCCTCAGCCTTTGCGGTACTTGAAGGATACAGTGGTATTTGAAATTCCGGCGCAGGCATCCGCAGACAGTCTGTACCTTAAGTTGCTGCGGCATTTTCAACAGCGATCCTATTTGCAGGTTTCCCTGGATTCCACCAGTCGTGGATTGCAATTTCATGCCGGACCGGCCATGGAATGGATCCAGCTACAACATGGAGCGGGTCTTGAAAGGGCTGAACGGTGGTTAAAAAACGAATTGCCCCGGAAGTCGATCATGGGCAAACCTTTCCGTTTTGACCAGGTGCTTACATGGCAGACACGCATGCTGGAGCAAGCAGAAAATAATGGCTATCCTTTTGCACGGGTTTGGCTGGACAGTGTTCAGATCAACGAAAGCGGCCAGATTTCAGCGGTTTTAGCGCTGGATCCCGGAAAATATTTCGTTTACAAAGGCATCAAAATAAACGGCGATGCCAGGTTGCCAACGCACTTTTTACCCAACTACCTGGGGCTTCGTGCTGGTATGCCCTACAGTCGGGCGGGGGTATTGCGCCTCCGCAGGCAACTTCAGTCGCTTTTGTTTGTGGAAGCAACAGCCAATCCGGCCGTAACCTTTTCCAGCGAGCCGAATTTGCCGAGGGGCGAGGCCACTGTTCAGGTATTTTTAAAGAAAAAACGGGCCAGCCGTTTTGATTTTATTATTGGGGTACTGCCGCAACCCAACAGCAATGATGGACCGCTGCTGGTTACAGGTTCTTTGAGTGCCGCCTTCCAAAATGCATTGAATTTGGGCGAGCGATTTTCTGCGGAGTTAGAACGGCTTCGCCCTGAAACGCAAAAAATGGACGTACAGGCAGGGGTTCCTTATCTGTTTGGTACCAGTTTTGGGGCTGAAGGCAGATTAGGTATTTTTCGGCGCGACAGTACCTGGACGGATGCGCAGGGCGACTTAGGGGTGTCTTACTGGCTGCCTGGGGCTAATACGTTTCGTTTTTTTTGGGAAAACAAAAATTCTACCCTGCAAACCGTAGATACCCTTGCCGTGTTGAACACACGCCGGTTACCGGAAAATCTGGATTACAGGCAAAATGGCTTTGGTTTGGAAGTGCAGTTTGCTGCACTGGATTACCGGTTTAACCCCAGAAAGGGATGGCTGTTATGGGTAAAAGGGGTGGCCGGATTCAACGTTGTTCGTCAGAACAACCAAATAACTTCGTTGAGTGATCCGGATGAACCCGGGTTTTCGTTTGCAAGCTTGTACGATTCTATCACCGGACGAGCTGCGCGATACAGGCTGGAATGTAGAAATGAATGGTATGTGCCGGTTTTGGTACGAAGCACTATTAAATTTTCCCTTCGGGCAGGCGGGATTTTTTCGAATAAAACGATTTTCAATAACGAAAATTTTCGCCTCGGAGGCAATAAATTATTGCGCGGATTCGATGAAGAAAGTCTGTTTATGACCCGTTTTGTGGTGGCAACTGCGGAATATCGGTTGTTGCTCGGTCAGAATTCATTTTTGTCCGCCTTTGCCGATTACGGATATATGGAGAACATCAGTGGCCAAAACAGGTTATACTTGCGTCCGCTTGGCATAGGTGCAGGCTTGAATTTTGAGACCAAAGCTGGTATATTCGGCATTTCGGCAGCCGTGGGCCGAAGAGATCCTGGACAAACGTTGAATATACGCGCTACGAAATTTCACCTGGGCTATGTTTCTTTGTTTTAGGCGCTGGACTATAGGACAATAGATGTTCGACTTGGGCTCGATGAGTTAATCAGGATTCATTTCAACAAATCCAACGTCCAGTGTCTAATAGTCTAACGTCATGTCCAGCAGTCCAACAAAAAAAAAGATCTTTACCGCATGAAAAAAGTACTGCTACTATTGTTTTGGCTGGTGTCGGCCGGTGTGGCATGGGCACAAGACCCCATTTTTTCCCAGTTTTATGCCATGCCATTGCAGCTAAATCCTGCTTTTGCAGGCACATCGGCTGCACCCAGAGCTGGTATTGCCTATCGGAACCAATGGACCGGTTTTAGCAGTGCCTATCGCACCTATGCCGCTTATTATGAGCAAAGTTTTCAAAAACTCAACAGCGGTATTGGGTTTCATCTGGAGGGCGACAATGCCGGCGACGGGATTTTCAAAACCAACCGCTTTTCTGCGGCTTATGCCTATCGTTTGAAGTTGAACGATTTTATGGCGTTAAAGCTCGGCCTTGAAATGGGCGTTCATTCAGTTTCGCTGAATTGGGAAAAGTTGGTGTTCCCGGATCAAATAGATGATGTAAACGGTATTTCTTTCAATTCTGAAGAGATCAGGCCAGATAATACCAACCGGACCAGCCTGGATATTTCAAGCGGAATGGTGCTGCTGAGTGAAAAATTTTATATCGGTATAGGCCTGAAACACCTCAATACACCCAGCCAAAGTATTTTGCGGTTGAAAAATAACCTGGTTCCGGGGCTGCCTATTCGCTATACTTTTCATGGTGGAACAGAATGGGTTGTTAAAAAAGGCAATAAACGTCAGGAACCCTCGTTTGTGTCTCCGAACTTTATGTTTGTGGCTCAGGGGCCTTACAAACAATTGAATCTGGGAGCATACGCAAGTTTGGGATCTGTTTTTGCAGGAAGCTGGTTTAGGCATACTTTTGGTAATGCAGATGCCGTTATCCTGCTGGCAGGGTTCAGGGAAGGTCCATTCAAGATCGGAATCAGTTATGATGCTACCGTATCCAGTTTGGCCAACAATGCCGGAGGAACTTTTGAAGTAACCATGGGCATCCTTTTCCCGAACAAAAAACGGCCGGATATCAACGATTGCACCCGAATGTTTCAATGAATCAAAGATGCCAGCAATTTTTTGATTTTTATTTAAAGTGTTGATTTTCATCATTTTAAAGCAAAAAAAAGGAATTGTTTGCCAGGCTTCAGGGATCTGATTCGTTAAAATTCAACACAAGACAACCTCCGAGAAATTTACTTTTTCTACATTTGCCACTCAATTTTTTCAAAACCTGGATTTTAATACAATGAAGAAAACACTATTGCACGGGTTGAGTCTCGCCCTTTTGGTGTTCGTTCTGGCCAGCTGCGGACGCAAATCCGAAGGCTCCTCCACCACAGGCTGGAAATACAACGACCAGAAATGGGGCGGATTCGAAAAAACTAATTATGAAGGTCAGGCTACCGGTCCAAATCTTGTTTTGGTAGAAGGCGGCACTTTCGTAATGGGTAAAGTACAGCAAGATGTTACCTATGAATGGAACAACATCGAGCGTCGCGTTACCGTTGGTTCGTTCTACATCGACGAAACAGAAGTACGCAACATTGACTACCAGGAATACTTGTATTGGGTGAAACGGGTGTTTGGTGAAACCTACCCTGAAGTTTGGAGACGCGCATTGCCGGATACTTTGGTATGGCGTGATGAACTGGCTTACAACGAGCCATTGGTAGAAAACTACTTCCGTGCACCAGACTATTATGACTACCCTGCAGTTGGTATCAGCTGGCTTCAGGCCAACGATTTCTGCGCATGGCGTACAGACCGTGTGAATGAGATGATTCTCGTAAAACGCGGCATCATCGAGCTTTCTCCAGACCAGAAAGACGACAATAACTTCAACACCGAAGCTTATCTGGTAGGTCAATACCAGCCATCTCCACGCAAATTGCTGGAAGACAAGCGCACCGGTGGCGAACGTCAGGTTCGTATGGAAGACGGTATCCTGCTCCCTGCTTACCGCCTCCCAACGGAAGCGGAATGGGAATACGCAGCACTTGGTCTTGTTGGAAACCAGGCTACTACCAAAGATGAATTGATCACAGACCGTCGTATTTACCCATGGAACGGCAATACTGTTCGCTATCAGAAGCGCAACAAAAACCAGGGTAAAATGCTTGCCAACTTCAAACGTGGCGGTGGTGACTACGGTGGTATGTCAGGCGCCCTGAACGATAAAGCGTTCTTCCCTGCTGAAGTACTCTCCGGATATCCGAACGACCATGGTTTGTATAACATGGCCGGTAACGTAAACGAATGGACTTTCGACCTCTATCGTCCACTCACGGCATCTGACCTTGAAGATACCGAGAGCCACGAATTGAACCCATACCGCGGTAACGTATTCCAAACCAAAACGCTTGATCCTGAAACAGGTGCTCCTATTCAGAAAGATAGCCTGGGTCGTTTGATTTATGAACTGGCAGATACCACTACCACTGCTCTGCGCGATAACTATAAGCGCCCTGAAGTATTCAACTACCTCGACGGTGATAAAGAATCTCTGGTTGAATACCGCTATGGTGTAAGCACGCTGATCTCCGACAAAGCTCGCGTGATCAAAGGTGGTTCCTGGGCTGACCGTGCGTTCTGGCTTTCTCCTGGCGCTCGTCGCTTCATGGAAGAAGACAAATCCAGCCGTACCGTTGGTTTCCGTTGTGCCATGATGCGTAAAGGTCCTGTTACCGGAAATGACGACAAAGATGGCCACCACTTCAAAGGTCGCCGCAAAAAGCAAAATCGTCGTTACGATTAATTGATCGTAAACAACTTGAAGCATAACCATGAGTCATTCCGGGTCTTTCCGGGATGACTCATGTGTTTTATACGGTGGACGGTTTACGGTAGACGGCCTACGGTGGACGGTGGCGTTGCTTTTTAGCTCTGTTTTGCCTATTGGCAAGGAAAAAATCTCAAGAGCAACGCCCCCGTCCCCCGTCCCCCGTCCACCGTCCACCGTCCCCCGTCCACCGTAGGCCGTCCACCG
>DLXL01000400.1:8443-10428 GCA_003448025.1 Saprospirales bacterium
CCACCGTCCACCGTAGGCCGTCCATGTCCAACAAAGACGATGCATACTGGCTCCGTTCAGGGGTTATTTCCCTGGCTGAAAGGGTTGTTTCCATGGGATTCAACCTGGGTTCGGCTATGCTTTTACTGCGCCTGCTCAGCAAGGAGGCTTTTGCGGCCTGGGGAATCTTTGTGTTGCTCACTTATTTTGTGGAAATGGGTCGGAGCGGGTTGCTGCAAAACGGGTTGATCAGGTTTCTGCAAATGCCTTTTGATCAGCCCTCCGATAAAGCCCGACTGATCAGTGCGGCATTTGGGCTGCATTTGGCCTATACGCTCTTTTCCAACCTGGTATTAGCTGTTGTGGCGCCCTGGGTAGCCACGCAGTACCAGGTGCCGGATTTTTTGCCTATGCTGCCTGTGTATTACCTCACCAATCTGGTGTGGGCCGGCTGTACGCATAGTATTTACGTGCAGCAGGCACATTTCGATTTTCGGGGTATGCTGGTGACGAGTATTTTTTACCGTGGCCTGCCTTTTTTATGGGTGTTTGTGTGCTGGTATACCGGTAGCGCCATTGCCCTGTGGCAGTGGCCAGCCATGCAGTTGCTCGGGGCTGCTATTGCCCTTTGGTGGCACCGGAAAGTGTTGTTCAACCGCGATATTTTGCAGGGAATCAACTACTGGCAATGGTACCGCACCCTGTTGAATTTTGGCAAATTTGTGCTGGGCACGAACCTCAGCACCATGATGTACAAAAATGCCGACAAGCTGATACTGGGCAAACTGCTTGGTCCGGCGGCCTTTGCAGTGTACGATGTAGCCGGGCGGGTCACGCAACTGGTAGAAGCGCCGGCTTTCAGCATTGCTTCCGTGGTATTTCCCAAAAGTGCCGAACGAATGGCGCTGGAGGGCGCTTCCGGAGTAAGGCAGTTGTACGAAAAAAGTGTGGGCGCTACGCTGGCGGTTATCCTCCCTTTTGTGCTGCTGGTGCTGCTGTTTCCGGGGCTGATGGTGCGTTTTTTTGCCGGTACACAGTACCCAGAATCGGCGGAGTTACTCCGTATTACCGCTTTTTTTGGGTTGTTTATGCCCTTTGCCGTACAGTTTGGCACCGCGCTGGATGCTGGCGGCAAACCGGCCGTCAATTTTATTTTTACCCTGGGGACCGCCCTGCTCAACCTCGCACTTTGCTATTGGATGGTCCCGATATTCGGTTTGAAAGGGGCCGCTTTTGCTACACTGGCCGGGTACATGCTCAGCTTTTTGGCCATGCAGACGTATTTGTATTATACGTTTGGGGTGGTAGCCGTTCGGGCATTCAGGTATTTACCTGAATTTTATAAGAAACTAGGGTCTGTGATAAGGCGTGGAGGTGGAACCGCAAAGGCACTAAGGCGGTAAGGCGCGAAGAAATACAATGCGTAAGCTCTGCGGTTATATGTCACGCAGACACCATCACTTCAACGTACTGGCCAGGCAGGCGCACCACTTCTACATTCAGTGTTGCCCTTGCCCTGCGTGGGTCTTTTTGCCCTGCGTGGGTCTTACGACCCCGCAGCTTTTTCGCTACTCAGGTACCATCCGGGGGAATTGTTGCCAAAAAGTGTTATTGTTTTTTAATCTGCATCTCTGGCACCTTTGTGCATCATCAACAACAAACACACGCTTTGCTAACCACAAGTAGGTATAAGCTAACGTTCATATCGTATCATCGTTCATCGTATTCATCGTTTCATTATGCACCATTCATCTCTTGAAGGTAAAACCAAGACAGAAATCGCCTGAGAATTGAAAATCAGCCTTCGCACTTTACAACGCCGTTTGGATAAAGCAAGCCTTGAAGTTCCGCGGGGACGTATTCCACCAGACACGATAAAAATCATTTTTGAGAAGCTCGGCTGGTCTGAGTTGGCACGAAGTGACTCGAAATGGCGTGAAATGGCGCGAAAAGTCTGAGAAAAATACTATCATCTTTGTGGGAGTAAAAATACATCCCATGAGATA
>DLXL01000400.1:10541-10778 GCA_003448025.1 Saprospirales bacterium
AGTAAAAATACATCCCATGAGATACCGTCTTGCATTTATTCTTTTTGTCCTTTTTCTCTTAGCCGGTTACATTCAGGCACAGAATGCTTTTATCCAAATGTATCGAAGTGCGAGGCATGAATACGCCACTTACGTTGATTCGGGTAGATCAGCGGGATGAATCCATACCCGGAGGGGTGGCTGTTTATCAGGAAAGGATTGACAGTATCCGGTAAGACACCATGAAAACGCGAATGC
>DLXL01000400.1:10939-16719 GCA_003448025.1 Saprospirales bacterium
GTTTGAATACCCGGACTCTGTGATGCACGAAATCTGGAAAAATGAGCAATGGGCGCCTGTACAAAAGACAAACCATTATTATCAATCCGCTCATTTAATTGGCAGAACGTTTAATTATCAATGGAATGAAGCTGCAGCGGAATGGGATACCATCAACAAAACACATTACGCCTATGATGGTGGAAACCTCAACCACTTGAATTTTGAGGCAATCATCAATCCGCTCCGTAAGGGGTATAATTTTTATCCAATATGACGTTTCATCAGCAAGCCTTGCAAAAGGCAAAAATCAAAAACACATTCGCAGCCTCTCTCTTTTTCCTGTTCGCCTGCGCAGGTTTCTTGGGCTGCAAAAAGGAAATGGAACATAGCCAGGATGGCCTGTTCCACGCCGCCGTACAGGACCGAATCGAGACGAACCCGACCGTTACGCACGGAATGCTCCACTTCAATTCCTTCGACGACCTCACGGCCTTCACGCAGTCGCTCCAAAACAAGGAGGCAGACACTGCGCAGGTACGGAGCGCGTACATTTCGCTGGGCGTGGACGTGAACGCGGAGTACCTCCCCAACCTGACCGATTACCCGGTGTGCCTGCTCAAAGAACAAGCCATTGGAGGCTACACTTCGTTACGGAAGGCAGAGGAAATCGTCATTAACGCCTCACTCGACAACGGCGATGATAATGTGAATTCCATCGTAATCTTTCCGTTTTGGAAGACAGCCCTTAACTCCGACCGAGCGGTTCATGTAGGCAACCGAATCTACAAGTACTACGACAACGGCGGGGTAGTTATCGTCCTGAACGATGACTGGGCGCTTTATGAAAGTATCAGGACGCAGGCCTTCGAGAACGTTCGGGAGTCATACAACCTGATCGTCACCAGCGATGCCCGCGAAGGCTGGGACAAATACTTCACCTTCAACACCGACCAGAGCATCAATGCGGAAAAGGCGGTGTTCATTCCGCGCTTCGTGGTCGGAATGGCCGCCGCCGGCAACCTGTCAATAACGAATGTTTCCCTTGTAGAGACACAGGCAGGGGGCAACACTTATCGGTGGGTATATGGCGACAACACCACGTCCACAGGCCCCAACCCGACCAGAACCATTGCCCCGAACGAGGCGGTCACGCTCATCATTGACAACGGTATGGGCACAAAAGACACGCTGACTGGCACCGAAAACATCCTTGCCTGTACTACTGACAATTTTACGATCACTTACCTTTCCAACGGTCAGATTCGGTTTGAATTGCCGGGGTATAATCCCGCAACATCCGAATACAACCTCAAGTGGGAGTTCAGCGACGGCTCAACGTCTACAGCAAACCCGGTGGTCAAAACCTTTACTTCAAATGGAACGGCCACCTGCCAGTTGATCAGAAAAAGCAACAATACTCTGGCTTGCCAGTTCACCAAACCTTTCACCGTTAAGTGTGGGGATAAAAATTCGATAAGTCAAACTTTTATATTTGACTTAGGTAGCCAAAGGTGGAAATTAGACGGCTCAATCTGGGTACAAACCAGTCAAGTTGGCTGTAAGGTGAAGTATCTGAGATGGCGTGGGGCAATTCTCAAGTGGCAGCCAGCATACAATCAAGCAGCTTGTGCTAATCTTAGCGGTATCTATGTGAGAGAGGTGAATACACCAACAGGCAGAAGTTGTAATGACATTACTGCAGGCGGCAGCTACTGTTTAGGGGCAGGTACGTTCCCAACCTCTGTAGCTCATATCATAACAGAAGTTCCGAATGTCTTTGTAAAACCCGGGCAACTCTCCGCTGGACTTGGCATAAAGGTCAATGGTTCGTGGCGTGGATGGGGTTATGATGGTAAGCCCAGACTTGTACTCCCTTAATTTTTCAAATCTTTGCTTACACTATCAGACATAAGGCATTCTGTTTATAATGCCTTATGTTTGGTCTAATTAATTTGTCTTAAAATGAAGAAGCCTGTTGCATTGACTTTTCTTTTTTTAACCAGTTTTTGTGCTATAAGGGGCCAATCAATAGCAGCATCATACCTGCAAATTTATTCAAAAACTACTGCGGTTGTACCGGTAGTAAACGGAGGCAATGGAGATCAAGGCACCGACAACTCTTTTAGCTTTTCATATGAACACTTTTTAAAAAATAGAGAGTACTCAATTGTAGCCTCTTATTCGAAGTTCAATGGCTGCACATTAATCTATTTTGAACCAGGGGGGTGGATAGCAGGAGGCGGGGATGGTTTAGCTAAAGGCTTTTGTCAGGGTGTTAAAATTCATAGATTTGATTTAGAGCTTTCCTATTTACTTACAAAAAAAACTAAAAAATTTTACTTAAAGCCATTTGTTGGGGCAGGACTTCAGCTATCGCGAAAAACAGGAGTTGATTTTTGGAGGGATGGATTACCAATAAACGGTCCCAATTACTTCGAATTAGAACCCATGCGAGCAGAACCCAGGAACACCACCCAAATAGTACCCTCTTTAGGGTTTCGCACCGGTTTTGTCTTCTGGAAAAGGCTTGACATAGGGCTTGGCTTTCAAGGGGTTTACGCATTCAAACCTTACCAAAAACTGTTTCTGAAATATCAATACAAAGGGGTAATACAACCCATGGCAGAGTATGAGACTACAGGCACCGGGCTTTTCATTACACTTGGCGTTGGGTACAGGTTTGCAAGATTGATAAAATAAGTAACCATGCTAACAAATGATGTGCGAAAATGCCTACTAAAAGTCGGCACGTTCGCACAACCAAAAGTTATCGGTAATAAGAAACAGACAAATAATACTGTCTGTCGGTGAGATATAAACGGAACGCACCACTTAAATGAAGCGAGTACGACGGATTCCAAAACCGTATTTTGGAGCAAAAAACACAATTAATTTATGAAAAAAGTTCTCAAAATTGCGATTTGGCTGCTGTTTTTGGCACTAACTTATCCCAAAGCAAACGCCCAATCACTCATTAGTTCCATTACTAACAGCGATGCCAACTTGAATTCCGTTGAATCTCAGCGGTATTCCAACCTCCAACAAGATGCCTTTACAAAGGAATTAACGTTGGCAAATCTGGGCAACCCTCGTGATTTCGTAAATTCACAGGGTTTACTTCAATTCACATTTCCCGGCATTCAGGGGGGGATTGAGGCACAAGCCATTCATATTGCACAAACTGACACTTCCTACTCGTGGGCGGGGCGGCTGCTCACTCATGCGGGTTATTTTGGCTTTTACGAAATTTCCGGACATCGGGCAGCCTGGCTCCAAATCGGCTCACGTTTTTTTGAAGTCATGCCGATAAAATCTGGCATTAGTACCGTACGGGAAATTGAAGGAGATGTTTTCGACCCGGTTGACTGTATTAACCCAAGAGGGCCGGAGAGTATGAATTCGGAACTGGAATTGTGTGCAAACGATTACAACACCTGCGCGGCAACAATTGATATCCTTGTGTTGCTTCCGCCAGATGCTACCGACTGGCTTCAAACTAAATTTGGAGACGACTGGTTTTCCAAGGCTCTTTATGTGGGTATAGGTACCCAATTCCTGAATGTAGCGTTTGCCAACAGCGATATACCGAACAAGAAAGCCAATATCATTCTGGAAAATTTCAATATGGTGTATCCAAATGGGACTAGCTGCGAAAACCTTCTGAATGCATTAGTATCACAAGCGACTACAAGGCGCAATGCCGTTGGGGCGGATCTTGTCATGCTTCTGACAGCAAATGCCGATTATTCTTGTGGTGCCGGGGCCGCTTGTGCTGAACTTGGCGATCCACCCAGTTATTGCGACCCTTCGTTTGCCTTTACGGAAATTTGGTGGCTTTTTCACCCCAGATGGACATTCATCCATGAGGTGGGACACCTCATGGGCGCAGGGCATGCACGCCCCGATGATGACGACTCCGACTGCGCGCATGGCTGGACGGTGGGAGCCAACCGCTTTCAGAGAACACTAATGGCACCTTGGAATGGAACTCAAAATCCGACCGACACAAGGATTCTTCATTACTCAAACCCCGATGTGGAATTCAACGGCGACCCGACTGGTACTGAAAATGACAACAATGCCAAGGCTATTAGAAACGGAGCGTGTGTCGTTGCAAATTACCGCCACCGTTATACATTTGATGCAAAAATTTCTACAGATCCTTGGGTATGTAAGTCATGGGGAGATATTATTCTAATTGCGGATTTACAACAGCCCTCTGCTGGTAATCCGGGCCTGCCTCCTTATTCGTATGATTGGCAATGGAATCTATCTGGTAACTTTAGTGGTAATAATGGCATATTTTTAGGTAATACGCCATTTCAGTTCTTACCAATTCCGCAATCAGAAAACGATGTATGGATTCAACTAAAAGTTACGTCAAGTGATGGCATCACAGTAACTGATGTCCGCCGTGTAATAATTTATGATGATGGGGATCCTAAATGTTTGTTTAAAGAGTCAAGGCAAATAGAAAGAGACATTACTTTGGAACATAATGATGTACTAATTTTCCCCAACCCTGCAGATGCTTCCTTACAGGTCAGATGGCATTCCGATTTTGAAGAAGAAGGCGAAATACTTATTACAGACGGTTTGAGTCGCGTACTAAAAATGCAGCAGGTAAAACAAGTGCACGGAGAAAATATCATAAATATAGATTCCGGCTCATTTTCGGAGGGCTTTCATACTGTTTCACTCCGAACCGGAAGTCGTCTGTTTACACAAAAGTTGCTCATCATTCACTAATAAGGAATAAAGTCCTGTGTACAAATTCATTTGTGCGCTGGACTTTATTTGCAAAATGCAAAACAATGAAACATTTAATTGCTTTTGGCTTTCTGGCACTCACGCTTTGGTCGTGCAAGAAGGAAAATGAGCCAGATAATAACCCTAACATCCCGTATTTTGATTTCAAGATTTACAATCCGGGCGATCAGAAGAACGGAAGTGCCAGCGCAACTGTTTTTGGAAAAGAATGGAATGCTTCGGCATATATCGCTAGGTATCCGGATAGTACTTCGCAGTTTTTTGAGGTTCATTTTGAGACATATTCTGATTTTGGTGAAACCCGCGACCATATTGGTTTCGGGGTATTCAAAGGTCAAAAAGGTGAATACGAGATAACCAATAATCCATTTGACCCAAATTTCGACGATTTTTCTATTGCTTGCGTGTATGGACTTTGGATATCTGATGGAGATTTACTTTATGGAAATTATTTCATGGATACGAACTATAAAAGTAAGGTAATTATCGACAAAAACGATGGAGAATTCATTGAGGGGCGATTTTGGTTGATATTTACTTCAAATGTCGTGGAACACACAGATATTCCCGGTCGGATATATTTTGAAGAAGGAAAATTTCGAGTAAAATTGTAAAACCGCCATCAATGCACTCCTGTCCATGCCTCCTATGCGTCGGCACGGGCGGGAGTGTTCCCGTTCGGTGCTATGACATACCCCCGCTCGCGTGAAACTACCCAAATTCCATGCCCAGCGTTTGAACGTCGCACCTGTGTACGAGAACTCTAGACAAACGTTTGCATGCCAGCAATTACGATGGTATAACCCCTGTGGCGCTCGGGGAGCCGGTAATGTCTCAAAAAGTGTGTCTGGCCAGTCGGCCGTGGAAAGCCCAAAAATGGTGCTGACGCCAAGCACCCGCCCTACTTGGACATTCGATATTGGACATTGGTTATTGGATATTCATTACGCGGCTGGCTTACAGGCATCAACAACCCCGCATCCTGTGCCCTGCAAGGCGGCGATCAACTGGCCGACCTGTTCAACATG
>DLXL01000400.1:16925-17085 GCA_003448025.1 Saprospirales bacterium
ATATAGCTGCCATGCAATGGCGCACTAATGTAAACGGTTCCTGCCTCACCCGGCAGCAGTACCGATTTACCTACGACTATGCCAACCGCCTGCTCACGGCAAATCACTACACGCACAATGGTACCGCCTGGGTGAACACCAACAATTACTCTGAAAGCAA
>DLXL01000192.1:0-1640 GCA_003448025.1 Saprospirales bacterium
TTACCGTGTTGGTTTGTTCAGGCCGGCCCGTATAAACTTTCACGATACAAAAGTGAAGCGGGAATATCGGACCCACAAAGACAAAATTTAGCATTTCTCAGGAATTAATAATTAAATTAATGAATTTAAAATATTGATAATCAATTATTTAAAACAAAATAAAAACTTAATTTTTCAGAAATAATACTATTTTTACAGCCATATTTTTTTGAAAAGTAATTATGTCGCCAAATCTGCTGGCTGTTTTGCGCACCTTATCCAAGCCCCAAAGGCGGGCTTTGGTCAAATTTGCCCGTTCTCCTTACCATGTTACGCATGCCGGAGTGGGCAGGATGCTGGATTATTTACTGGAACATCTGCACCTGCCGGAAATCTCCCGGAAGGAGTTGTTGGACAAACTGACGGACTGGGGAGAAGACCCGGCCCCCAGGCGATTGTATCACCTGACCAATTACACTATGGAAACGGTGGAGAAATTTCTGTCACAGGAAATCAGGCAAAATGCCCTACACCTGCAACATGCAGATACAATCGAAGCCCTTCGACAGTTGCATCTGGAAGAGCCCGCCAGTCAAATGCTGAAGTACGCCCGCAAACGACTGGAACAGGATCCGCTACGCGGATTGGCTTTTTATCAGGCAGACGTGCGACTGCACTGGGAAGCCTATCACCTGAGTCTGCAGCAGGGGCGGGTTAAAACCTCCAATGCACAGGCATTTTCAGAGGCACAGGATATTGCATTCATCTGCGATAAACTACGCACCGGTTGCATGATGCTCAGTCAGCAGGTGGTGAGTCAGCAGCATTTTGATAAAGGGTTATTGCAGCCGGTGCTCCAGTTTCTGGACGGGCATCATTACCTGACCATTCCTATTGTGGCAGCCTATTATCACGGCTATTACGCCCAATTGGGTGCATCCGGCAGCGATGTTCACTTTTCCCGCTTGAAAGATATTCTGCAAAATCATGCACCGCAGTTTTCCTTGTCGGAAACACATGATTTGTATTTGATGGCCATCAATTTCTGTATTCGGCAAATAAACCAGCAAAACGAACGCTTTTATGCCGAAATATTCGATTTATACCGTTCCGGCCTCACCCATGGAGCATTGCTGGAAAACGGCGTATTATCCAGGTTTACCTACAATAATATCACGCGTACCGGACTGCGTTTACGGGAGTACGCCTGGGTGAAACAATTTTTACACAATTATGCTCCATTACTTCCAGAGGCTCACAGGGAAGGCGCGGTACATTTCAACCTGGCCAGATACTTTTTTGAAACCGGCGCATACAAAGATGCCATGCAGCACCTGCTTCACATTGAATACGACGATGTGTTGCACAATCTGGCGGCCAAGGCAATCCTTTGCAAAATCTATTTCAACCTCGGCGAATTCGACGCCCTGGAAAACCAGCTCGACAGTATGCAGGTGTATCTGCGCCGCAAAAAAGTACTCGGATACCACCGCGACACCTATCTCACCACCATTAAATTATTCAGAAAACTTGCCAATCTCAACCCTAATAATACCCGGGAAAAAGAAATATTCAGGCAAGAAATTGAATCCACGCCCGCAATAACCGAACGGGAATGGCTGCTTAAGGCGCTGGGTAGTACATGATTGACGAGTACATGA
>DLXL01000192.1:1767-3647 GCA_003448025.1 Saprospirales bacterium
TACATGATTGACGAGTACATGAGTACATGATTGAAGAGGGAGGGCGTTCGGCCTGGTATACCAGCAGGGCCTTCAGCCCCGATGGCATGGTAAACTCAGCGCCTCCCCTCTTCAATCATGTAATCGTCAATCATGTACTCTTCAATTGAAGAGGGCGGGCCTTCGGCCCCGATGGCATGGTAAACTCAGCGCCTCCCCTCTTCAATCATGTAATCGTCAATCATGTACTCTTCAATCATGTAATCAACTTTCCCTATGTTTGCCTCCATGGAAAAGAAACAAGGTCAACTCGTACGCAGTGTGACGCTGGCAGGCGCCACCATTTTGGTCGTCAGTTCCGTGATTGGATCTGGAGTATATAAAAAGGTGGCGCCTATGTCGGCCGAACTACTGTCGCCGGATCTGGTGCTGTGGGCCTGGGCGCTGGCCGGGATTATCAGTTTGTGTGGCGCTTTGAGCAATGCCGAGATTGCCGGCATGATGGCCGATTCCGGAGGCGAGTACGTGTATTTCCGCAAGATCTATGGCAAATTCATGGCCTTTATGTGGGGTTGGAGCACGTTCGCTGTGATCAAAACGGCCGCGGTGGCTGGCATTGCGTATGTGTTTTCTCAGTCGTTTAATGCCATTTTCCCACTACCACACTTACCGGAATCCATTGAAAGTTTTGAATTCCTGATTTTCAAACCCTTTGAGAATGCCGGGGTGAAGTTGCTCACCATTACGTTGATCCTGTCGCTCACGTGGCTAAACTCCCGCGGACTCAAAAATGGCGAAATCATCAGCACCTGGGCCACCAGGTTGGTCATAGTAGGCCTGGTAGGCATCGTTGTTTCAGGTTTACTTTTCGGTGGCGGAAGTATGCAAAATTTTCAAACGTCTTCGATAAAGTTTGTGGATCGATCCTGGACGGACTTCAGCTTCATCAAGGCCATGTTTACGGCACTACTGGCAGCCTTTTGGGGCTATGAAGGCTGGAACACTCTGCGATTTATTGGCGGAGAGATTAAAAATCCCAACCGGAACCTGCCGCTGGCCTTATTTTCCGGCATGCTGATCATCATGGGAGCCTATTTGCTGGTAAATTTTACCTACCTGTATATCCTGCCTATTGATCAGATTATCAATGTTTATCAATCGCAAAATGAGATTGCGGCGGTGGCTGTAGTGCGCCATTTTGCTGGAGACATGGGAGCTGTAATCATCTCCATTTGCATTTTGATCACCACGTTCGGATGCACCAATGCCACCATCCTGATGCCTCCGCGGGTGTATTATGCGATGGCTAAAGACGGCCTATTCTTTACTCGTGCTAAGGAAATCCATCCGGAATACAATACCCCCAACCCGGCATTATGGATGCAGGGGCTCTGGGCTTGCCTGCTGGTGCTTTCCGGCAGCTTTGACCAACTCACTGATATGCTGATTTTTGCGGCCTTTTTCTTTTATGGGGCCACCGCATTCGGCGTATTCATTCTCCGCAAACGCGAACCCAATGCCGAACGCCCTTACAAAGTATGGGGATACCCGCTGGTTCCAGCCTTATTTGTGCTGTTCTGCGCTACCCTCATTGTAGTCACCTGTTTCACCCACCCAAGAGAGGCCGGCCTCGGGGGCGTGCTGATGTTGACAGGTGGTCCGTTTTATTGGTACTGGACTGGGGAGAGATGATGGAGAAGGTCATTTAAGTCATTTGGGGGGTCATTGGGGTCATTTAAGGGTCATTTTGGGGGTAATTTTGGGTCATTTTGGGGGTCATTTACTGTAGCTGGGTTGTAATAACAAGAAAAAGAGAAAAAAAAAAAAAAGAACAAAAAAAAGAAGAAGGAAGGGTAAAAATAAAAAAAAAAAAAGTAAGAAAAGGGACAAAGGGAAGCGAG
>DLXL01000166.1:0-4619 GCA_003448025.1 Saprospirales bacterium
CCGTATTTCGCCCAGGGTAGCAGCGGTAATAGATTTTGACCGCAAAGCAGTGGATTGGGCATTGCGGGTTTCGCCGCACTACTTTAACACGGAAGAAGAGTTAGATCAGCTGGCAGCCGCACTGAAATGACCGCTTCACTTATCACCCAGCCCTGCACAGATGTCAGGTTAATTGTCACACTTACCCAAATTTGGATTTTAGGTATGCTCCTAATTACCAAATTTGTACCAATCATTGTCAAATGAAATCAACTTTCTTGGCGCTTAATCTGATGTAAAATCAGGATACGCTTTATTAAAATTTAAGTGAATTAATGTTATTGTTTTCCCCGAAGAACCCCCAAACAACTGAACTGCACCTAAAACACCCTTTGTGAATTAACCTTATTAGTATCCCGATAAATTACAGAGACTAAAACTACTTACTTTAGACCGGCCTGGTTACCTTTACCAGGTCGGTTTTAAGTTTGTATCCAGTAGTCTAACCCATTAGACTTGCCGGCTGCTTCAATGAAAAAAATTTCTGCCTTGATTATTGATGATGAGATAAGCGCCATCCATACCCTATCTGGTATGCTGCAGGAATTTTGCCCATACATTCAGATCGTTGCAACTGCCACCACAGAAGCCACCGCGCTCAGCGGTATTAATCAGTACCAGCCAGAGATTGTTTTTCTGGATATTGAAATGCCGCCGTTTTCCAACGGGATTGAAATGATCAGTCGGCTGCCGGAGCGCATGTTTCAAACCATCATTACCACTGCTTATCCGCAATATGCTGTGAAGAGTGTGAATGCACTTCAGCCAACCGGTTATTTGATCAAACCATATTCCGTAGATCAGCTGATTGATGTGTTGAAAAATACCATAAATACCCTTGGGGTATCAAAATCCGAAAAGAAAACCGTTGAAAAAACGGGGTTTATCATGTCAGATCGCAAGCGCGGCCATGTAGTGATCAAGTATGCCGATGTGCTTTACTGTAAAGCTGAAGACGCCTGTGTGACGATTGTATTCCTGGAAAACAACAAGGAACAAAAAATAATCACCTACAAGAGTTTGAAGGAAATTGAAGACGATTTCCCGGATCAGTTCCTGCGCATACATCACAATACGATTGTGAATATGGATAAAATTTCCCGGTATATCAATATCGGTCGGGCGGGAAAACTATATTTGTGTACGCATTCTACCCTGGACATTTCAGTATCCAAAATGCCTCAATTCCAAGCCAGATTCGACGCTTTTATCACGGGAGAATAGTGGCCTGCCAACCATGTATTTACGTTTTGCTATTTACATTGTACTACTTTCAGGCATACTTCGTGTATCAGCCCAGGACCCCGTCTATACCCATTATGATATTGCATCTGGGTTGCCAGGAAATGTGGTCTATTGTGCCGCCCAGGATGAAACAGGTCTCATGTGGTTTGGCACTGACAAAGGTCTTTCCTGCTTTGACGGGGTGCGGTTTCATAACTATGGAGTGGCCGAAGGTTTGCCTGACCCGGAAGTTCTGAACCTGAAGCTGGATTCAAGGGGTCGGTTGTGGATCTCCTGCTTCAAACGCAAACCATGTTATCGTTATAAGGGTAGATTGTATACAGAGAACAATGACTCCCTGTTGAACAGCATTAATTTGCGTTCTGCTTTGATTGACATCTTTGAAGAAAGCGGAAAAGGGCTTTGGATGATCGGTTATTCAGACCGGGTCTATTACCTGGACTACCAACTGGGAACTGCAGAACTTCAGTATTGGCAACCTAATGTTGGCGCCATTCAGGGACTTGGGCGGATATCCGGGCAATTGCTTGGAATTGAACAGGGCAGAATAACTTTGATGAGTGAGCAAAAAACTATTTCTCATATTCCATTTGCCACCAAAATCTTGCGCAAAAAACTGGAAGACTGTATGATCACCGATAGAAACATTATTGTTTCCATAGAAGATTATACAGAGATATTTGAATATAGTAATGGCACACTTAGTGCATTAAATAAAATTAGCTCCTGGGGGGGAAGGCTGTTTTTGGATCGTAGCGGCAGTTTATGGATCAGTTCAAACCGCTTGGGTTGTGTAAAGTTTGATCAATATAAGGATAAAGCGGGTGGGCAAAAAATTTATCTGCCTGACAAAAAAATCAATCAGTTTTTTGAGGATAAAGATGGCGGAAAATGGTTTCTCACCTCCGGCGAAGGTATCTATTATCTGCCGGTACACCATGCTACCCAATTCAATTCGTCGAGCGGCACCGAAAGCAATAATATTACCAGTTTAAGCCATGATGAAAGGGGGATTTGGTTTGGCGATGATGAATCCAATATTTACAAGGTCAGCAATGGAAAGTTAACACATTGGACTAAAATTTCATCACCCGGGCTAAACAGGATTCGCGGCATAGCCGGAGTTGGGGATAAAAATATCATAGGCAGTGATCGGGCAGGTTTTATAGCTTCAAAAACAAGGGCTGATCTGATCTTAAATTCAGCAGCCACCAAGTATGTTTTACCACTGGGAGGAGAGCAGTTTTGTATTGGATCCTCCAGCAAGGTCTTAAGCATATCTATCCGAACCGGCATTTTTTCTATTCTCTATGGATGGCGTACCACAGCGGCTACGCTGGATCAGTCCGGCCGGCTATGGTTGGGGTCAATAGATGGCATGTATACCACTGCAGATTCCTGTAGCAGAAACTGGGCTGAATCATTCCCTGAGTTAAAGTCCAGAATCGTGGCCATGGCCAATGCCGGTGACCTTGGCATTTGGGTTGCTACTTCTACAGACGGCTTATTGTTATTGTCCATGAATAACGCCGGAATAGAAAAAGTAACCAAAATCAATAGGTTTCTCAGCTCACCGATAGACAACATTCAGTCTCTTTTTGTAGATGATGCACAACGTGTGTGGATGGCCACCAACAATGGTGTTTTTTGTTTAGATAAGCAATACAATGTATTAAGCTATAATCGCAACAACGGTATTTCTGCCAATGATGTAAATGCGGTTATTATGATAAAGGATACGCTATGGGCGGCAACCGTTGCCGGATTAACCAAATTACCCATTAAAAGAAACACCAACCAACCTGATTTTGCCACCCTTATTACTATTTGCCAGTATAAATACCACAACTCAGATATACATATGAACCTATTAGACTCCATATCGGCTAAGCCACAACTTATGCTTGATCCGGAGAGTTCATTAATTGAAATCGGCTTTGGAGGAATTGATTATAGCAGTGCCAAAAATCTCAGGTTTAAATGTCTGGTTAAAAAATGCTGGCTGCCTTTGCGCTGGCTGACTTTCGATAATCTTATTGTTCAATTTAAACAACGATTTCAGGAGAAACCAGATACTATAGAGAGCAAAACAGCCAGTCTTAATTTCGGGGTGCAGTTGCCTGCCGGACAATATGATATTATTGTATTTGCAGAGAATGCCGCAGGGCGGGTAAGTGGACAGCCCGCTACTATTAGCATTATCAAGAAGCCTTATTGGTATCAAACCATTTGGGTGCATCTGATGATCTGGGCGATAGTCGTCTTTTTGATATGGCGGTTTTCCCGACTTTTCGGGGAAAACAGGCGCCTGCTGATGCGTGTATCTGAACTTCGCCTTCAGGCTATCAAATTACAGATTAATCCGCATTTCATAGGCAATAGTATCAATGCCATACAACAGTTCTTTTTCCCGCCGGATTTCCGAAAAGCAAACGCATATATCGAGATATTCACCCGATTACTCAGATCTACCATGGAACATGCGGAAGATACTTTTTACCCGCTTGAACAGGAGATTATTTATCTGGATGACTACCTTAAGATGACCAACCTCAGGTTTGGAGATCAGTTTACCTATAACATTGAAGTAGACCCCTCTATACCCAGAACCCTGCCTTTTCCTGTTATGTTACTCCAGCCATTAGTAGAAAACGCAACCATACATGGATTGGCGCACGATAAACCATCTTCCCTTAGTATACGGTTTACCCGGGAGCAGGAGCGCGTAGTATGTACCATACTTGATAACGGCCCGGGCAACGGTTTCGTAAAGCCCTACCGGGTTGCGGTCGTAGCGGTAGCTACCCACGCACCATTCGATAGCCGAACGCAGGTCTTCTGCCAAATTCAGACTCGTTAATTTGGCGTGCGCATCCAGTGCGGCTTTTTCAATAAGTTGGAGAGTCGGTGCTGCGGCCTTGGCCGGTTTCCGGGCTCTGGGTGCCGCGGCTTTGCGGGCAGGTTTGCTCTCGCTTTTTACCGGGGCAGGGTTGGATTCAGTCTTCGCCATAGTCTTCGGGGGTGATGAGGCAAAGGTAGACCGCTGGTTTTGCCATCAGCAAGCAACNNCCATACTTGATAACGGCCCGGGCATACATAAAACCCGTGAGGTCAAAAAAGCAAATAAAGAGCACATGTCTAAAGGCCTCTCCCTTACGCTCAATAAAATAGAGGCCCTCAATGATTTATACCATATACAGGCCCGATTAGAACTCACGGATGTCACCGAATCCAGCCAAGGTAAGTATGGAACCTGCGCTGTTTTTAGTTACCTGCCGAAGTGAGTTTTTGGAGTTTATGGGGTTTATAAGGTTTATGGGGTTTATGGGACGGGG
>DLXL01000166.1:4971-5122 GCA_003448025.1 Saprospirales bacterium
ACCCCCATAAACCCTCATAAACCTCAAACACCCACTATCATCGTTCCCTCAATCAATCCCTTCGTTCATCCTGTTGATGAAACGCCGTCATAGGTAGGCGCATACCTTCGTGGCGCCCTCCCAAATCCTCCCCGGATAAACCACCCCAACA
>DLXL01000199.1 GCA_003448025.1 Saprospirales bacterium
CAAAAAATCCGCGTTCTACATCCGCGTTCACAAAAAAAAAACCGCCTTCCTGCGAACAGGAAAGCGGCCTATCGTCACTTTTCAAAACCTTCAGATTGATGGGGTAACATTCAATTATGCTACCATTCCAACTTCCTGCTCCATAAACATGTCAACGCCGGAGTTTTCGCAGGTCTGGAGCCAGCCATGAACATCCGGCTGAACGCCCATACGAAGTTGGTTAATGTGTTTTTTGAGTCGGGTGCCAACCGGGCGGTGTGTTTCATCTACCGGAGGCAATTCCAATTTACGGTCGCGCCAGGTAATTTCGCTCACGTGGCTCACAACAGCTGCCGTACCCGCGCCAAAACATTCCTGCAAAGTACCGCGCCAGTAAGCATCAGCAATTTCAGCAATGCTCAACAGGCGATCTTCAACGGTGTAACCCCATTCCTTCAGCAAAGTAGTGAAAGAATCGCGGGTAACGCCGCGCAGGATCGTACCGGTTGTAGCCGGAGTAACTACTTTTCCATCGATCACAAAGAAGAGGTTCATGGTTCCTACTTCCTGAACGTATTTTTTCTCTACAGCATCCATCCACATCACCTGATCATACCCGGCGGCTTTGGCACGCTGGGCCGGGAGGAGGGATGCGCCGTAGTTACCGGCGCATTTAGCTTCACCTGCGCCGCCCTGGGCTGCGCGGGTAAACACTTCCTCGACCCACAGTTTAATGGGTTTTGGATAATAGGGGCCTACTGGTCCTGTGAACACCAAAAAGCGGTAGTTCTCAGACGTATGCACACCGAAATATTCGTCGGTGGCAAACATTAATGGGCGGATATACAGGGCGTGGTCATCGCCGGCCGGAATCCAGTTCCGGTCGAGATCAACCAACATCTTTAATGCCTGAACAAAAAGTTCTTCCGGAATCTGTGGCATGCACATGCGCTCAGCAGATACGTTGAAACGACGAGCATGCATTTCCGGACGAAACAAAACCGGCTCACCATGTACCTTGGTGGCTTTCATTCCTTCAAAAATACTCTGTCCGTAGTGAAGGGCCAGATTTGCAGGAGAAATATTCAAATTCGCAAACGGCTCAATGCGGAGATCGGTCCACTGTTTGCCGTCAAAATCAGCAACAAACATGTGGTCTGAAATCACTTTCCCAAAAGGGATGTTGTTAAAGTCAACAGAGGAGAGTCGGGACTGGGAGGTCGTTGTAACTTTGACCGGAAATTTTACAGCCATGGTGGAGAAGTTGACTAATGGTGAAAGGACGCCACAAAGGTATTTATCTTTGTTGGAACCGAAAAATTTTATTCTAAAAACCGCAAAAAACTTTAGGGGGTAACAGAATTATTATTCCTTTTGTTTCCTTTTTATGCGAAATAATATTTTTTGCAGCGCATTTTAACACTTAAACGCACAGGCACCATTGCCTGATTTTGACATGAAAATTCAAAAAAATCTGCTCTTAATTCCAGCACTGATTGCCTTATTTGTGCACAGTAGCATTTTCGTGTTTTCACAGAACAACGCGTATCGGCGGCCGCCGGCAGACGTTGCAGCCATTGTGGAAGCCAAACCCACCCCGCAGGTAAGCATGAACCCCACACGCGATGCGCTCATGCTGATCGATTATAACCCCAATCCTGGTATTGCCACTCTGGCTCAACCTTTTTTGAAATTAGGCGGCTTGAGGGTCAATCCACAGATCAATGCCCGGCAACGTATCACGGAATTTACCGGTGCCACCGTTCAATGGTTCATGACTGGAAAATCTCTGACTATTGAAATGCCTAAAACCGGGCGAATGGCCGGCATGCCGGCCTGGTCACCGGATGGTAAGCGCATAGCTTTTGCCATAGACGTAGCGGATGGTGTGCAGTTATGGGTAGCAGATGCCCAGACCGGGAAAAGCAAACGTTTGGGCAATTTTTACCTCAACGATATGCTGGGAGCGGCCTTTTTCTGGATGGAAGATTCCGACCGGATCTGTGTGCGCAGTATACCTGCCGGACGCGGCCCGGCCCCCAGCGCAACGGTTGTGCCTTCAGGCCCTTCCATTGAAGAAACAGCAGGAAAGGTTTCTCAGGTTATGACCTATCAGGATCTGCTGAAAAATGAACACGATGAATATTTGTTCGAATACTATGGCTCCAGCCAACTCCTGCTCATCAGTGCCGGAAGCGGTAAAACACAAATGCTGGGCAGTCCCGGGTTGTATACCTCTATTAATTGGTCGCCAGATGAACGCTATGTATTGGTTAGCCAGTTGCGCAAACCGTTTTCTTACCGCGTGCAATACAGCAATTTTTCCCGAAAAACCGAGATTTGGGATCTAAACGGAAAAGCCATTCGTACGCTGGTAGACCTTGGTGTTACGGATGAAATTCCGCGCCAGGGCGTGATAACCGGGCCTCGTTCAGTAGAATGGCAGCCATTACATGATGCACGCCTGGTTTGGGTTGAGGCTCTGGACGGTGGAGATCCGAAGAAAAAAGCAGATTTTCGGGATAAAATCATGTTGCTGGATGCCCCGTTCTCTGCCCAGGCCCGTGAGTTACTTAAAACCAAACACCGGTATTCCGGATTTGAATGGCTTGCGGCAAAAGATGCTGCATTGCTCACGGAATTTGACCGCGATCGTCGCTGGGCAACCACCTATTCCATCAACCTGCAGCAGCCCGCCTCCAAGGATACGCTGTTTGATATGAGCGCGAACGACGACTATAACAATCCCGGCAACCCTGTGTATGATCGATTGCCCAATGGTGATTACGTAGTTGCACAGGATGGTGATTGGCTGTATTACGATGCTCCCGGCAATTCTGATGAAGGTCAGTACCCGCGTCTCGACCGTATCAACCTCAAAACGGGCGAAAAACAAACCCTTTTCAAATCCAAGAACAAAACATTTGAAGAATTCATTGCTTTTGCCGGAAAAGATCGCAGCCAGATCGTAACCCGATACCAAAGCAAAACCGAGGTGCCAAATTTTTACCTGATGGGACTCAAAGACCAATCCCGCAAGGCACTTACCAATTTTACGGATCCTGCGCCACAACTCACCGGCATCGAAAAACGTGTGATCAAATACAACCGGCCGGATGGGGTGCCACTCTCCGGCACCCTTTATCTGCCCGCAGATTATAAACCAGGCCAAAAGCTGCCTTTGTTCCTATGGGCTTATCCATTGGAATATTCGGATAAAACCACCGCAGGCCAGGTGCGCGTTACAGATAATAATTTCACATTCTATCGCAATGACTCTCCTTTGTTTATGGTTACGCAGGGCTACGCCGTGCTCATGGATGCTACCATTCCAATTGTTGGCGACCCTGAAACGATGAATAATACTTTCCGGGAGCAGGCTACATCCTCCGGCCGGGCGGCGATTGACTATCTGGATTCATTGGGAATCATTGACCGAACCAAAGTAGGGGTGGGTGGCCACTCATACGGAGCGTTCATGACCGCCAACCTGCTGGCCCACAGCAATGATTATGCATATGGTATTGCCCGCTCCGGCGCCTATAATCGGACGCTGACACCTTTTGGTTTTCAGAGCGAACGTCGTAATTATTGGGAAGCCAAGGATATTTACATGAATGTATCACCATTCAATTACGCAGATCAGATCAAAAAACCACTGCTGCTCATCCATGGCGAGGCAGATAACAACCCGGGAACTTTTACGGTACAAAGCGAACGTCTGTATCAGGCCATCAAAGGTACCGGCGGCACTTCCCGACTGGTTCTGTTACCCCACGAAAGCCATGGCTATCGGGCCCGCGAGAGTGTGCTGCATGTATTAGCCGAAATGTTTGACTGGGCTGGCAAATACGGCGGTCCGGCAAAACCGTAAAACGGTGGACGGTAGACGGCTTACGGT
>DLXL01000002.1:0-372 GCA_003448025.1 Saprospirales bacterium
CCAGCTCCTGCAAAACCTCCCCAGGGCAGAAATGCAGCAAGGATATGTGGTCGTAGCGGTGTGTTCGGCACTTTTTTAACCTATCTGGTATATGGTCAATGCAATGTTTATCCTTCGGAAACGCTGCATTGACCATATTCATTTAAGGTGTTACTGAACAACACTCACCGCCCGGTATCACCACATTAACCACATTCAACACATTCAACACATTACATTATGTTATTTTTTGTTGATACAGCCAATCTTGATCACATCCGCGAGGCCGCAGAACTGGGCATTCTGGATGGCGTAACCACCAATCCTTCACTGATGGCTAAAGAAGGTATTACCGGGGAAAAAGAAGTACTGAAACACTACCGGGCCATCTGC
>DLXL01000002.1:502-5191 GCA_003448025.1 Saprospirales bacterium
AGAAGTACTGATACACTACCGGGCCATCTGCGACATCGTAGGGAAGGATAAGGATGTGAGTGCAGAGGTCATTTCAACCGATTTCAAAGGCATGGTTGAGGAGGGCAAAAAACTTGCTGAATTGCACGAGAATATCGTGGTAAAAGTGCCGATGATCAAGGATGGAGTGAAAGCAATTGCCCATTTTTCTGATCAGGGCATCCGTACCAATTGCACGTTGGTCTTTTCTGCCGGCCAGGCTATTCTGGCTGCAAAAGCCGGAGCTTCTTATGTTTCCCCTTTTATCGGCCGGGTGGACGATACCAGCTGGGACGGCATGAAGCTCATCAAGGATATTTTTGAAATTTATGGCACCGCAGGGTACGAAACGGCAATTTTAGCTGCCAGTATCCGCAGCCCGTTACACATTGTTCAGGCTGCTAAAGCCGGCGCAGATGTGGTAACCTGTCCGCTCAGCGCCATCCTGGGCTTGTTCAACCATCCGCTAACGGATATCGGGTTGGAGAAGTTTTTGGCGGATTACAAGAAAGCGAACGGGTAATACGTCAAGTTTCCATATTACCGAAGTGGCTGCCTAATAAGTAATTTTACCGCGGAGACGCTAAGGTGCAGAGGTGTAAAGGGTTGATTATCAAAACCTCTGCGTCTTCGCGCCTCTGTGGTAAAACGAAAAATACGCCTGCCACCTTTTATTTTTAAAAAATCACCTCCGTAGCCCCATATCCGTACTTGTGGTGGTATTCATTTTTGAATTTAGCCACGTACGGGTTGTCTTTCAGCTGGGCAGCCAAGGCATCCTTTAGCTTCCCCTCCCCTACTCCGTGAATCAAAAACACCCTCGGTGCACCCAGGCGGGCAGCTTTTTCCACAAACCGTTGGGCGTGTTGCAGTTGAATACGCAGAATTTCTCCTTTATCCAAGCGAGCATATCCATTGATCAAATGTTGGATATGTAAATCTATTTCAGGATCAAAGTTGGCTAAAGCCTCCGGATCAAATGCTTTGTACGGCCGGGCATTTTGAACCGGCGCAACCCGTTTACGCGGCTGCTGTTTGGCATACTCCCTGAGGTCTTCCGTGGAGGAGGTGCTCTGGGGAGTAAAGGAATCCAGCATTACATATTGGTAAGCCAATACATTCAAAATCGGCGCTGTGAGCAAACTATTGAAAAACTGCTTGGGCTTGATCCTGAGCGTATGTTCCAACGGTTCATCAAGCCCGGCTGTTGTAATGCGCCGCACCCGCAAAAAGGCTTCCGGTGCATCATTCAGGTCGTCCGACAGGAAATCGCCTAACTCCAGCGCTGTATTGGCCAGTATTTTGTCATCAACCACCAATATGTCTCTGGAGTTGGTGTACAAATCAAACTCCATGAGGAATTCTTCCTGCGTATCATTCAACAACCAGACCTTATATCTGGAAACGGTACCATCCCTCCCGGGCATAGGCTCAAAAGCCAGTTGCAAACCTTTGGGCTTCAGTATTTTGTATTGACTCTGGATCCTGCGTGCCGGTGGAGCTTCCTGTTTGGGTTCAGGCTTGCCCATGATAAATTTGGCGCCCGCCGAAACCGGTTCTGCGGCCTCATCTCTCGATAAATCTTCTTCAAAGGTGGGAATTTCAAAATCAGGATCGTTTTCCAAACGAACCATAAGCATTCCGTCCTCCAAAATCCCGGTAATGGTTCCCCGTTCACCGGTGAAGCGCAATCTTACTTTGGTACCTATAGCGTAGAGCATGACGGTGGACGGTGGACGATGGAGATAAATTGGTTTATTTTTAGATGTGGCAAAATTATCTGAAAATATAGAACTTTCCGGAGTTTTCGGTTTCTAATATCTACCCGCAGTGGCTTATTCGCCTCAAATGTGCGGAGACGACCAAAAAAGGCGCCCATCGTTCATCGTTCCATCGTTCATCGTTCCACCCATGCGTTACCTTTCCATTGATTTTTACCGGGGGCTCACCATTGCCTTCATGATTATTGTAAACACACCCGGTACCGGAGAATATGTTTTTCCGCAGCTACGACACGCCATTTGGCACGGGTGTACCTTTACAGACCTGGTGTTTCCTTCCTTTATGTTCATCATTGGCGTTTCCATGTGGTTCGCCTTTGCCAGATTTGACAGAAAGTGGTCGGCTGAAGCAGGTTGGAAGATCCTGAAACGCACGGTTATTTTGTTTGGAATCGGTTTGATCCTGAATAATTTTCCTTTCCTGTGGGAGAATTGGGACACCTGGCGAATAATGGGTGTCCCTCAACGACTGGCGCTGGGATATGGTCTTACCTCTGTGTTGGTATTGACATGCAGCAGGCAAGTGCTGCTAATCCTGGCTGCTGCTTTTCTATTGTTGTATTGGGGCCTTTTGCATTGGTTTGTTACCCCCGGAATGGATCCCTACGGAGTAGAAGGCAGTGCTGTATTGCACCTGGACAAATGGTTGTTTGGGGAGGCACATTTGTATAAAGAAACCGTTGCCCCGGGAGTAAAAGTCGCTTTTGATCCGGAGGGTGTTTTGAGCACACTTCCTTCGATTGTCACGGTCCTGCTGGGCTGGTTCAGCGCAGAACTTATGTCGCGCCGGACAATGCAAAAGGAGCAATTGGTGCGGGATCTGTTACTTTGGGGCGTTATTTGTGGCTTTATTGGACTCGCCTGGGATTTGTTTTTTCCCATTAATAAGAAACTCTGGACGAGCTCCTATGTATTATATGCGGGTGGCTTGTCCATGATCTTTTTTGCCCTGAGTATTTGGGTTATTGATGTCAAAAACTGGAGAAAAGGCACTGGATTCTTTCTCACTTTTGGGGCGAACTCTCTTTTTGCTTACATCCTTTCAGAGGCGCTGGTCATTTCTCTTTTTGCTATACCGGCGGGCGAAATGAATGCCAAAGAGTGGATCTACCACAGTCTTTTTCAATCCCTTGCAAATACAGAACTGGGCTCCTGTCTGTTTGCGTTAGGATACACCATGGTTTGCTGGTTGGTTTGCAGATGGCTTTTTATCAGGAAAATCTATATTAAGATCTAGGGGTGCGTGATTGACCATTACATGAATACATGATTGAAGAGGGAGGGGGGCGCTGCGTTCAGGATTTGCTCAAGGCCTTTGGCCCGTAAAATCCCAAATGCAACGCCCCCCTCTTCAATCATGTATTCATGTAATCTTCAATCGTCAATCCTACAGATCTTTCACTTCCGACACCAATTTCCCCAGCATGTCTTTGGCATCACCGAAGAGCATTTTGGTTTTGGGGTGGAAGAAGAGCTCGTTTTCGATACCTGCGTATCCGGCACGCATACTGCGCTTCATTACGATTACATTTTTAGCTTCCCATACTTTGAGTACGGGCATTCCGTAAATCGGGCTGCTTGGATCGTTTTCTGCGGCCGGGTTTACTACGTCATTTGCACCTACAATGATGACCACGTCGGTATTGTTCATCGTGGGGTTTGCGTCTTCCATTTCCACCAGTTTAGGATATGGAACATCCGCTTCAGCGAGCAATACGTTCATATGACCTGGCATACGACCGGCAACCGGGTGGATAGCGAAGCTTACTTCAACGCCCTTCTCTTCCAGTTTTTTCTCCAGTTCGTGGCAAATATGCTGTGCTTGTGCCACCGCAAGTCCGTAACCGGGCACGATCACCACTTTGCCTGCATATGCACATAGGATGGCGGTATCTGTCAGTGAAATCTCCTTTACGGTTTGGTCGCCGGTAGCACCTTTGGCGCCAGCTGCTCCTCCACCACCGAAAGAACCAATGATTACATTCAACAGAGAACGATTCATAGCGGTACACATCAGAACCGTCAGAATGGTACCGGCAGAGCCTACCAGGATACCTCCGGTAAGCATAACCGGATTGTCGTACAGGAAGCCGCCAAATGCAGCAGCCATACCGGTCAGGGAATTGAGCAGGGAGATGACAACCGGCATATCAGCGCCACCGATGGGCATAACGAAGAGAATACCGTATATGAGTGATAATCCGAGCAGGATCCAGACAACGGAATGACCAAACATATCAGGCTGCCAAACTGCTATTCCTAAAATAACAAAGATCAATATCAGCAGCAGCAAATTCAGATAAGTCAGGAAGCTGGCATAGATATCCTTGATCTTTTCATCAAGTTTACCATACGCAATCATACTGCCGCTAAAGGAAACGCTACCAATGACGAGGCCTAAAAAGACTGTCAGCAAGTATCCGGAAGATCCATGTGGGTGTGCATTAAACTCCACGATACTGATAATGGCGGCACAGGCGCCACCCATTCCGTTAAAGAAGGACACCATTTGCGGCATAGCCGTCATTTTCACTTTCATGGCCATCATCCAGCCAATCACCGTACCAACCCCCATAGCTGCAATAATCCAGGGGATATTGCCAATAGGTTGGCCGTCTTTTTGGTGAAATAAAATGGTGGCAAGAATGGCAATACCCATACCGGCGGCAGCTACCAGATTGCCTTTGCGGGCAGAATCCGGGCTACTCAGTTGTTTGAGGCCGATAATAAAGGTTATGGAACCGATCAGGTAAGAGATTTCGAGTAAAAAGGTGGACATAGAAAATGTGGGCAATGTGTTTTAATGTTGTCAATATGGTCAATGTGGGAAATAAGGGGTTAATCCCCGAATGATTTCCGGCTAGCCAGATCGATCACTTCTTTTTCTTAA
>DLXL01000287.1:0-4296 GCA_003448025.1 Saprospirales bacterium
CGTGGGCTTATCCGCCTTACGCGCCTGATGGGGCTGCGGGGGCGTAAGACCCTCCCAGGGCGTTGGGTTTCCCCGAGTACATAAGGATCAGGGAGCGGCTTTTGGGCTACAGCTCCGCCCACATCCGAATCAGGTTGCTGTAAACCTGCAACAAAAGCAGGTTTTCCGGGGCTTTTGCATCCTGTTTTTCGAGCAATTGCTGCACCGTTTTCAAATGAAATAACATTTCTCGTTGCTGGGCATTGCGCACGGCACATTGCATCCAGGTCACCGCTGCAATCCTTACTCCGAAAGTAACTGGCAAAACGCCATGCACTTGTGTTGTGGGATAAATGATCGCATCGCCTGGATTCATTTTGTAGGATTCGACACCGGATTGGGCATGAATGCAAAGCTCCCCGCCTTCATAAGTTCCAGGTTCTGAAAGGAATATGGTCATCCCAACATCCGTGCGGATCGGGCCTGTTTGCGGATCACCCATGATCGGGCTATCCACATGCATGCCGTAATGCATACCCGGTTCATATTTACTGATAATGGGTGGCAACACCCGGCTTGGCATGAGGGCCATCTGGATCAGGGGACTCTGAACAATGGCATTGAGGACCAATGCATCAATCTGTTGTTTTTCCAGACTGTTGTTTTTGGGTAGCTGTAGATTGTTTTTGACTGATTTAGCTGCATCCGTGGCAGTAGCCGTTCCAGATTCGAAACTAGCCGAAGTAAGCAGGCGCTGGATGGTATCCAACTCCATGGGCTTTAATAAACCAGGTATACTCAGGTAGGTAGACGGAAGATTCATGACTTAGCAATTGATTCATTTGGAAGTTGTTTGTAGTGGTTTGACGAGGTTTGAGTTGTATGGGGTCGGGCATCTCAAACCACGTCAAACACTCCCCAATAACTCAAGCCCGCTTACAACGGATGCCGGCTTCCCGCTCAAAACGCATGGCCACAGAGTCTTTGAGGTTTGGATTGGGCATGCAATAGAAATTTTCAAGCGTGTCGGCGTGTTGCTCCCCTATGCCTTCCAGATGGCTGAGCTGGTTGTAATTGCAATATAAGGTATTCAAGCTGGTAAGGCCTTCCAAAGGTTTTAAAGAGGTAATTTCGTTGACATTACAGTAAAGCTCCTTCAGTTCGGTCTGGCCTTCAATTCCTTCCAGAGAGGTGATTTGATTGTTGTATACAAATAGAGAGCGGAGGTTTTTGAAACCTGCAGCTTCCCGGATATGGGTCAGTTTATGGAAGGTCACTACCACAACTTCCGTATTGGGCAAACCAACCAGACCAGACATGTCCTCCAATTCAAAGCTCATATTTGGGTAGGGTGCGGTTGGTCCGGCAAAGCGGTGATTGGCTGAGTTGAATACGGTAAGCAGCATCTCATCTCCGAGTGGCTCGGTACTGCTTCTGCGCAAGGCAACTTCATTAAAAGCTTGTTTCCAGGCATCACTCAAGCCGTTCCACCAGGCAGTGGCGATTGTGATTTGGGCTTCAGTACGGAGGGAAGAAGTGGGCGATTCCATAAAGTGAAGTTTGATTGTAAAAGTTTGTGTTTCATTTAATTGCAGGGCCAGCGAATCTCTCAGAAAAGGAAAACCCGCTGACCCTGCCGCTGCTCGTCTAAAAATCAAGGCCGGGATGGGAAGATCCCTTGCGTGCAAATAATAAAATTCAGGCCCAGATAAGGCTGTTGAATGTCTACAGGGTGGTTCTGGCCCGACACGCCACACTGGATCGTTACACCGGCGAGCTGTCCGTTTGGCCCCGCAGCGTAAATATTGGCGCCAGCCAGGATTGCACCGCTGCTCTCATCTGTATTGGGTGCAGTACTGGTAGCAACCAATTTAGCAGAAACGGTGTGCGTATGTTGTGGCAGATTAGAGGTCAACAGGGTGATATTTTGGGCGCCAGCCATTTCACCGAGCGCTATATTGGGCATGCTTTGACCTGTTCCGGTGCCGATCGCAGCGCGTCCCTGAAAATTAGGAAGCGCAAAAGTGGTGGCTCCGTTACCGCCATAAGTGGTGCCAAGCAAAGAGAAAAGGGCAGTGTTTTGGGCGATTGAAAGCAATTGTCCATTGCAATATGCCCAGTATTTAGGGGCAAAGTCTGCTGCAAAGAGCATGATGGTTGCCATTGTACCTTCCATTTTGATAGATTTTTTTGATGAAAAATTGAGTGCGCCAGCGATCGGATGGAGCGGAATTCAAGCATTGAAAACCGGCTTTTTGTCCCCGATTCGTTGCTTATCCCCGGGAAGGGAAAACTCCATACTGGCAGATGACATAGTTCATGCCAACGAATGGCTGAATCAACGAGAAGGGTTGGCCACCTCCTGCGCTCATATCCTGCACATTGAGCCCGCCGTAATTTACTGCAGGCGCTGTGCCGGCAGTTGCATAAGTATCGGCAATAGGTGTAGCCAGGATGTTGCTACTGGCTTGAGTGCTGGTGGAAGGAGAGGAGCTAAGTTCAATGGAGAGGGTGGCAGTATGCCCGTGTGCGGGCATTTGTGCTGGGCTCATAATTCCAAACGCTGCACCGCCGGTCTGCCCTAATGCGTAGTTAGAGAGCCCGGGGCCCTGACCTGCACCTACGGCTACGCAGCCCTGCAAGTTGGGTAGCATAAAATTGGTCGTTCCATTGCCACCATAAGTGGTGCCTAATAAAGAAAAGAGCGCAGTATTGGATGAAATTGGGATCGTCTGGCCTGCGCAAAATGCCCAGTTTTTTGGAGCAAAATTGCCAGCGAACATCATGATGGTTGCTATTGTGCCTTCCATATGGATGATTTTTTTTGAAATGAAAGTGGTTGAAAACGGCCAGTCTTTAACTAGGGCCTGCTTGGATAAGCCCCTTCTACGCAAATGACATAATTCAGGGCCAGGTAAGGCTGAAGGGTGCTAATGGGTTGTGATCCTCCTTGTGGAGCCAGGCTGACACTTGCGCCGCCCAGATAATTGTTGGTCGCCGCGCTGGTTGGCGCATACAGGTTGGTGGTTGGCGTAGCCAGCACCTTTGCAGGTGAATTGCTTCCATCGGCATTGCTGCTGCTGGTGCTTACACTGGCAATCATGGGATGGATGTGTGCAGGCAATTGTGCCTCTGTGAGGGTTATGCTTTCCGAGCCGGCAGCTTGTCCCAGGTTTATGGTGGTGAGCCCTCCGCCTGTCCCGGTGCCTACCGGAATGCGCCCACGCAGGTCGGGCAAAGCAAAAGTGGTTTGCCCATCACCTCCGTAAGTGGTGCCAAGGAGCGAAAAAAGTGCATTGTACTCGGCAATCGAGAGCAACTGCCCTGCGCAGAACATCCATGCGGTGGGCGCAAAATTTCCTCCGAAAATCATAATGGTCGCTAATGTACCTTCCATAATATTAAGGATTGTTTAAATGGTGAAAAGTGCTAGATGAGAGGTTTTTGGGGCAGGGTAGGGGTGTCCACGCGATCCTTTGAGCGGTCGCTGGGTTTTAAAACAAGGACGGGCGATATTGCATCGCGCCACCCTTCGTATTCTTCCTATGATAATTTACTTTTTGGACGCTGGCTGAGCGCTGGCGTTTACCGGGATGATGTTCCCTTGGAGCGACCAGGCAAAATCAAGCTGGACGGCTCCTTTGAAAATCGGGTCGTCCATACTGATGTATTGATCCGCGGTATAGGGCGGATTGCCAGGATATGAGGCCAGTGCATGGCAACTCATACAGTTAGATTGCATGCCCCATTGAATGGCAGGGCTGAGTTTGTTTGGGAAATTGGGTAAAGGACCATTGAGCTGTCCCAGTCCAGGCTCCAGAAATGGGTTATATCCAATTACAGGGGTTACCCCTTTATTGGTCCCCCCAACAATGGGCTGATTGGGGCGTACCATAGCATAAGCTGTAGAAACGGCATAGTGGCTCGCAGCTCCTTGAAGTTGAGAAGGCCGAAGACTGGCTGCGACGGAATTGCTTGGGAAAGGCGGGTTTTTGGGGTCTGGCGCCCAGAAAAAAGTTTGCCAGGTCCAGTTGGAGATTTCTTTGGTGGTTACATGCATCGCAACCAAAATGGCCAAATCTCCGGCACTGGCTTTGATACCCTGTGTAGCGTCTTCGATGTTCAGATAATCCGCCGCCGCCGCGTCCAGCTTGAAATAAATAAAATCGCTTAGATTACAGGTTGCAGCACTGATTTCCTGCGGAGTAGGATTGGCTGTTGCGGTAGGCACAATCACCTTTCCAGCTGGTTGCTGATTCTTTGTGGCAATATAAACATGCGTTTTCCAGGTGCTGGTTGGATAATTTTGGGCAGGTC
>DLXL01000287.1:4405-5178 GCA_003448025.1 Saprospirales bacterium
AAATTTTGCGCAGGATTGGTGGGGCCAGGCCAAACCGGGATCATGATCAGGCTGTCGGTAACTTTTCCCACAAAATAACTGGGCTTTGTGGTAATTGCAGTTCTGGGGAAGGTGGGAATGGCGCCTATTCCTCCGGGTTTAATTTTGCCTACAATCACCGCAGAGTCAAGCAGTTGATACTTGGTGGCATGACAGGCGGCAGTAGGATCGTAAGAAACCGTGACCCAAAAATCAGGCGTATTGTCTACGGCATCACCTGGTTTTGGCGTGCCAACAAGCAATGCCCGTGCGTGGTCAAATTGGCGGGGCTTCGAAAGTTTTACAGAGCCTTTTCTTGTGGGACAGTCCGTTTTGCCGGCACGGACCATATCCTGAATTTCAGAAATACCAGGCCAGGTTTCATATACGAGTAGGTCCTGTCCGTTCCATTTTTGACCAGAATTGGCAGTTAGTCCGGCCCAGATACCCCAGGCATGATTGTAAATACTTACGGTGTCAAAATATTGCGCAGTATATCCGCCTAGCCATCCATTAATGATCGTAGCAGTATCTTCCGGGAATTTAAATCCAGGAACAATATTGGTTGGAAATGGCGCGGGAGAAATGGACGCATTTGGATCCGGGGCAGTAACAACAGGCGTTTTGGGGCTTTCTTTACAGGTGATGAAAAACAGCGCAAGCAATAAAAAAATGCTGGCCAGGGACGTGGAGATTAATGTAGTCGGTTTCTTAATAAAAAAGAATATAAGCGGTGATTGATGGGTGCTAAGTTG
>DLXL01000588.1:0-1864 GCA_003448025.1 Saprospirales bacterium
TATATACGTTTCGGAGGCCTATTTCAGGTATAAGACCATGGCTATTATGGTGCACAAAGAAGCCTTATCTAAAGCATTAAGGCAAAAACTTGGATTGTAGTTCAAAAAAGCCTGCTCAAAAACCTAGTGGTTCAAAAACCGCTCTATCTTTCGCCCCAAGATTTAAAAACTAAAACTCTTCCTTGTATGGCAAATCTTTGGGTACGTAAACCACTTTCCCAACTTTTGGCGCAAGCCGGCGACTCTGAAAAGGGTCTTAAACGCACATTGGGTGCCTGGAATCTGGTGGCACTTGGTATCGGGGCTATTATTGGTGCCGGATTGTTTGTTCGCACCGCTGCAGCGGCAGCAGAAGCTGCCGGTCCGTCCGTTACACTTTCCTTTGTAGTTGCTGCTATTGGCTGCGCATTTGCCGGCCTGTGTTATGCTGAGTTTGCAGCTATGATTCCTATTGCGGGTAGCGCCTACACCTATGCGTATGCCACCATGGGCGAAGTAGTTGCCTGGATTATTGGATGGGCCTTGATTATGGAATATGCATTGGGCGCTGCAACGGTATCAATTGCATGGAGTGAATACTTAAATAAATTGCTTGGCGGGGCCATACCTTATGAATGGTGTCATAGTCCGATGGAGGGTGGCATTATGAATGCCCCTGCGTTGATCATTTTGTTGGCACTTACCCTGGTGCTCATTAAAGGAACCCAGGAATCTGCCTTCATTAATGCCATTATTGTAGCGATTAAAGTTTCTATTGTATTGATATTCATAGCAGTTGGTTGGAGCTATGTCAATCCTGAAAACCACGTTCCTTACATGATTCCTGAAGGCACTCCTGGCCATGAAGGCATGTTTAAGCATGGTTGGGGGGGAGTATTGGGTGGAGCAGCTATCGTATTCTTTGCCTTCATCGGTTTTGATGCGGTATCCACTGCAGCACAGGAAGCCAAAAAGCCGGAGCGCGATATGCCAATCGGGATTTTAGGCTCCCTGGCGGTATGCACCATTTTATATATTCTTTTTTCTCATGTACTGACTGGTGTGGCCAATTGGCAGGAATTCAAAACTTCCGGGAAAGAAGCTTCAGTTGCTTACGCGATACAAAACCACATGCCTGGCTATGAATGGTTGGCTACCGCAGTTACCGTGGCCATTCTGGCAGGCTTCTCTTCCGTTATTCTTGTGATGCTTCTGGGCCAGAGTCGTGTATTCTATTCCATGGCGAACGATGGTCTGATTCCAAAGGTATTTGCTGAACTTCACCCTAAATTCCGCACGCCATACAAATCCAACTGGATCCTGTTTATTTTCGTTGGTGCTTTTGCAGCATTCGTTCCGGGAAGCATGGCCGGCGACCTTACCTCTTTTGGCACTTTGCTGGCGTTTGTATTGGTAAGCCTGGGTGTATTGTTCATGCGTAAATCCAATCCGGAACAAGCCCGGCCATTCAAAACCCCGTTGGTACCCTTGGTGCCTATTTTGGGAGCGTTGATTTGTACCGGTATGATTATAGCAATCGATCCATTCACTCTGAAAACAGCAATGGTATGGATGGTTGTTGGTCTGGTGGTATACTTTGGCTATAGCCGTAAACATAGCAAGTTGCAATCCTGATCAGCGTAAATATCTTTTTGATTGTTTAAGGTGTTTGGGTTATTCCGGATTGAATTGCCCAAACACCTTATTTTACACTAAAAAACCATTCCCCATAATGCCCCAAAACTGAAGCAATACAGAGCAAATACCATTTCCAGAAACCCATTTTGATGCCCTAATCAATTGTGATTGGCAATTTTCAGTAAAGATCAAATAAGCAGGTTGCATATAAATCTGAAATTGAAAATCTATTCGAAAATCGGAAATC
>DLXL01000588.1:2032-5262 GCA_003448025.1 Saprospirales bacterium
ATCGGAAATTAATGCTTACTGTACCATATCAGGATAGTCAAAAAAACTATTTGGCATCGGTTTGACCTTCGGCTCAAAAGCCATCATCAACGACAATATCGAAAAGGCTATCAACCTCAACCAGCCAGAACCCGGGCCGCCGTTCCGTCACCGTATGTTATTTTCTTGAAGAATTTGGAGGTGTAAAAGGCTCACAAATCGAAATAGACATTCAGAATCGACGGCTGATTTACTTCTTGTCTGTGATGAAAAAACAGAAGGAGACCTTTCAGGATACATCATCACCTATTCCACCATCTATCCATCATCCAACAGTATGCTGATATCTGCCATTGTTGCCACAGCCAAAAACAATGTAATCGGAAAGGACAATCAAATTCCCTGGTATTTACCGGCCGACCTTTCCTATTTCAAAAAAACCACCCTGGGGCATCATATCATCATGGGGCGCAACAGCTTCCACAGTATTGGCAGGCCATTGCCTAAGCGCACCAATATTGTTGTAACACGTGACCCTTTTTTTTCTGCCGACGGAGTTTTGGTGGCTCACTCTGTTGAAGAAGCCCTCGGCATGGCCTACGATGGCGAAGAAGAAGAAGTATTCATTATTGGTGGAGGTGAAATTTATCGGGAAACCGCAGAACTGTGGGATAAAATTTACCTGACCAAAGTGAATCTAACGGTAGAGGGTGATGTGTTTTTCCCGGAGATCAACCCGTCAGAATGGATCGAAGTGTGGAATGAACACCATAAAGCTGATGAGAAAAATGAGCATGATTACACTTTCCATATCCTGGAAAGACGTCAGGAGGAAGAATGAGTTTAGGTAAAAAAACAGGTTTCCATCTTTTTTAAAATTTATCCAGCAAAGTCTTTGAAAAAAAAACGGGCTTTTTTTTATACTTTTGCACCCGAATTTCGCGGAGCAAAAAGTCTGCGCGCTCTTCCCAAACCCCGATTTTTATTCAAATCGTGCTTATACACACCAATCAAGACTGGTTTTAACACACATGGAAAAGAAGCGTTTGCTCCTGATCACACAAGAACTTGCGCCCTACACGGAGGGCACTGATATTTCCGAACTGGTGGGAAAACTTCCCAAATTCTTTGCCGATAATGGTTATGAATTGCGCATTTTGATGCCACGTTACGGGGTTGTAAATGAACGGAGGCACCGTTTACATGAAGTAGTGCGACTGAGTGGAATGAATATTATCGTAGATGACGACGATTACCCTCTCCTCATTAAAGTGGCCTCTTTGCCCGGCTCACGCCTGCAAGTCTACTTTCTGGACAATGAAGAGTTCTTTAAACGCAAACTTGTATTTGAAGACGAGAAAGGCCAACCTTTCGAAGACAATGCAGATCGGGCGGCGTTTTTCTGCAAAGGAGCCATTGAAACCGTAAAAAAGTTTGGATGGCCACCTGATTATATACTTTGTACAGGCTGGATGACTAGTTTGTTGCCGCTTTATTTGCGTACCGCCTATAAAACCGAGCCCATTTTTGCTAATGCCCAAATTATTTATGGCGCATTTGACACTCCAAGAGAAAAAGAAGGAGGCGAACGTTTCTTTCAAAAGGCAGCCATCAACAACCTGACTAAAAAGCAATTGGAACCTTACCATGATGGAGATTCCGTATCCATGCACAAAGGCGCAGCATTTTATTCTGATGCGGTGATTCTTGGCAGCGAATCTCTGGATCCGTCCGTTCCATATCTGAGTTCCGCGGGAGAAAAACCTGTATTGCCCTGGCAACCCGCAGATGAAGCACTCCCGGGCTATCTTGAGATTCTGAAAAGCCTGACGGAAAACGTGACAGCCTGATTCCGTTTTTCCTGTTGCCGCACGACTTCAGAATATTCCAGCTCCTTTATGTACAGGGAGACTGACTTTTATGCACCAGTTCAGGCAACCACCTAAACTGCTTCTGACTCATGCAGGTAACACCATTATTTCTATAGATCATGGCATTGTTTCTCAAGGCCACTCAATCAATTGTCTGATGATTATTATGAAGCAAAAACTTCCGGTACTTGCCGGCTTCCTGCTGGCTGCACTTGCGCTTTGGACCGGATGTAAAAAGCCCGGAGCACTCGGCTACGAATTGCTGGATGACGAATACACCGATTATAATTTCACAGATACGATTTCTATTAGGTGTACCATCGAACGCGAGGACAGTTCTTTGACCTCCGACCTAAGTTCTACTGCTGAATATTTTCTGTGCGGATCCCTGAATGATCCGGAAATGGGAAAATCCTCCTCTGAAATCTTTTCACTCCTGATCGGAAAGAACCTCAACCCAAATTTTGATACAACCATTCATGCCTTTGATAGCATTGTGTTGTACCTCAATTACGACCTCCGGGGTTTTTATGGCGATACTTTGCAGCCTCAAACTTTGCGCGTCTTCCGGATTGATGAAGGTCATGAGATCAAGGACAACAAAGAGTATTATTCCCTCAATTCCTTTCCGGCCAATACGGAAATCGGGCGGCTGGAAAACTTTTACCCCAAACCCAGTGTTTCCGACTCGCTTTTTGAAGGCTTGGAAGGATCCTTTATCAAACTAACCCTGGACCCATCCTTTGGTCAGGAACTGTTCAACATCGACAGTCTGATTTATGCTGCCGACACCTTGTTCCAATCTAAATTGCGAGGCTTAAAAATCATGTCCACCAGCACTGGATCCGGCTCCATGATGGCTTTTGACCTGAATAATAGTTCCTTGAGTCGTATCCGCTTGTTTTATCATTTAAAGCAAGATTCAACAGCGCTCAATTATGATTATTTCTTTAAAGGAGCCAATAAGTTCACACACTTTACGCATGATCACAGCGGCACTCCGGCTGGACAATTGATCAACCAGGTTGCTGAAGAAAAATTATACGTGCAAGGAATGGAAGGTCTTCGGGTGAAAATTGAATTCCCGTATGCACACCTGCTCAATAATATCGCTGTAAACCAGGCCGAACTGGTACTTCATGTAGCGGATGACCATCCATCCCTTTTGCCGGCCGACCAACTCTTTCTTACACAGTATTCTGAAGAGGATACCACATTTGTACTCACCAGCGATGTGTTGTACTCCTTTGGATCAAACCTCACCGGTGGTTTCGGAGATTTTGGAGGAGATCCAAACAAAGTTGTCATCAACGGAACTACCGTTACACAATATCGTATGTCCCTGAGTGAATTGTTCCAACACATCGTGGATGATGATTC
>DLXL01000587.1:0-1316 GCA_003448025.1 Saprospirales bacterium
AAAATTCAGAATACTCGGCTTACCCTTCAATTTTTCACGGCTAATTTGATTGCCATCCAACGTCACCGCTTCAAAACAAGGGATCTGTGCACCAACAACACAATCCGGAGTTGACATGAAAAAGCCGTTGGGGTTGGCTTTTTGTTTTTCCTTCAGGATGTTATTACATCTTTGCAATCCCTCCTCGTAGGTAAGGACCTGGCGGGGCTGGCATCCTGAAAACAGCAACAGGGCGAAGCAAAAGGCTAACAAGATTTTCATTTTAGATTAATAATATTTGTACCGAATGATACTTTTCAACTGATGGTCAACACTGATCCATTCTTCCTGTATCAGTCCGTTGGAATCATATACATAGTTCGTGTTTTTGCAGCCCCCGGCAGGAATTTTTACCTTCAAAAGTCCGGAATAGCTGCTAATTGCAGAAGAAAAGCAGATATCTGCATAAGCCAGTTTCCCATCCGGATCATATCCTCGCTTTTCTGTCAGGAAACCCTTTGTATCCCCCTGTTTGGTAACATAGGTTTCTATGCGCCGGTTTTGCGTGTCGTATTTATAGGTGTAAAACTTTTTTTGGGCTTTTTTCCCTGATCCGCTGATAACATCTATCCGTATCAATTGGCCATTGGATGCATAGATATACTTCCAAATCTCTTTACCTCCATTTGATTTGGTCAGTTTATTGGGATGAAATCTTTGCTTTTTGATTAACAATTGGCCTGAAGCGTCATACACATGAGAAACTGTAGTAGTTTTACCAATCTTTGAAAAAAAGGAATAAGACTCCAGACGTTTTTTCTTATCATATTGGTATTTTACAGTCATAACAGAACCCCAATCAGCACAACGAACAAAATACCTGGATTCTATCAGAAAGGTATCCTGATAATCATTTTCACGTTCTGATTTACATTTGCCCGATTCATCCAGCGCTTCTATCTTGATCAAATATCCCTGACTATTGACCATTATTTTTTCTATCATGCTTTCCTTAATGGGTTGCTCAAAGCTGTCTAATAAAATCTCTGTTTTTTCTATACTATCAATACCTAATGCCTTTAACCTGTCTCTTTGCATGACATCATGCAATTGACTGTATGCCTGAAAAGGAATAAGGAAAAAGAAAAGGACTAATCGGCGGAAATGCCATAGATGATGTATCATGTAAAAGTAGTTTGTGTTGAAAACCTCAATTCTCTCTGCGAAGTACGGTAATTTTTCCCGCAAATTTTCGCAGATGAACCGCAGATTGCGCAGAAGGCGTTCGGCTGGGCTGCTCACGAGATTTTACCAAAAAAACCCGCTGCCGAAGGCAG
>DLXL01000587.1:1608-6957 GCA_003448025.1 Saprospirales bacterium
CCTTCGTGCCTCAGGATGACAATCTGCGTTCCTACCCGCGTTCCAAGCCCGCGTTCAGCACCTCGCAGGCCCATTGGATCTCTTCCTCCGAAATTGTCAGCGGGGGAGCAATACGCAGACTCTGATCATTGAATAGAAACCAATCGGTGATCAATCCTCTGGAGATGCAGTATTGTATTACCCGCTGTACTGCGTCCCAGTTACCCAGATCCAGCGCCAGCCACAACCCCGCGCTGCGTATTTCCCGGATAGACGGGTTCGGGGCAAGCAGTTTCCGGAACAATTCGCCCTTGGCAGGCGCCTGAGCAATTAAATCTGTTTCCAGCAATACTTGCAAAGTAGCCAATCCGGCGGCCGCACTCACCGGGTGTCCACCAAAGGTAGTGATATGCCCCAGCACCGGATCATGCGTCAACAATTGCATCAACTCCCTTCTGGCCACAAATGCACCCAGGGGCATGCCACCGCCAAATCCCTTGGCCAGCAAAAGTATATCCGGCACAATGCCAAATTGCTCAAAGGCAAACAAACGCCCGGTGCGACCCATGCCCGCCTGGATTTCATCCAATATCAACAGCGCACCCATTTCATCGCAACGCCTGCGCAAAGCCTGCAACCATGCCGGATCGGGCGGAATAATGCCTGCTTCTCCCTGAACCGTCTCCACAACAACCGCCGCAGTCTGCTCGTCAATAACCTCCAGATGCTCCATACAATTGAAATCCATATGCCGTATACCCGGCAAAAGCGGCTGAAACGCCAGGGTAAAGTCGGTTGGACTCATTAAACTGGCCGCACCCTGGGTACTGCCGTGATAAGCCTTCCGGCAAGCCACAAAATGGGGCCTGCCTGTAGCACGTTTGGCCAGTTTCATGGCGCCTTCCGTGGCCTCAGTGCCGGAATTCACCAAATACACAGAATCAAGCCCGGGAAGCTGAGCAGCTAGCAATTCCGCTAATTGCACCTGAGGAGTGAGTACATACTCACCATACACCAGGGTGTGCCAATAGGCATGAAGCTGCGCTTCCACTGCCTCCTGTACCTGCGGATGCCGATGCCCCAGCACACTTGGCCCAATGCCGGCAATCAGATCCAGCCAGCGCTCCCCATTTGGACCGTGCAACCAACAACCTTCAGCATGCACCACTTCCAGGGCTAAAGGCGCCGGAGAAGTTTGTGCCACATGGCGAAAAAAAGCAGTGCGAAGTGTGCCCTGATTTTGCATTTGCCTCACTAATTTTTTTGAGAATAGATTTTTACACCCATATTTGCAGTGTCCCGGCAAAGTTCGGTGTAACGGGAACAAGGTAGGCCTGAATTGCGTTAAATATTACCAATGGGTGGTTACTGACGGGGTGACTGCCAGTCACCCCGTCAGTAACCACCCCGTCAGTAAGCCCATCGAGAACAATCCTTAAATCATCTCCCTAAAACCAAGCCGAACGCCAACTCGAAAACTCAAACACTCAAAAACCCAAACACTCAAACACACGTCTATGACTGCACGAACGCTGATTGCACATGATATTCCACCCATCACGGTTGACCAAACCGGGCGGGAGGCATTTCATTTGCTGAACGACCACCATGTAAAGCATTTGCCAGTTGTAGATGCCGGAAAACTGGTTGGATTGCTATCGGAAGAGGAAATTTTCCACCATAAACTCGCCGATCCGCTCCGGGAATACGATTTTTCCGTTCTGCCGAGGTATCAGGTGCTGGAAAACGAACACGTCTTTCAGGTCATTAAAATGATGGGCGATCACCGGCTCACCGTGATTCCGGTAACGGATCAGGAGGGCAATTACCTGGGCCTGATTCAGCAAACCGATGTGCTGCGCTTTTTTGCCCATACCGCCTCGCTGACCGAACAAGGCGCCGTGCTGGTGCTCCTCATGCCCAAACGGGATTATACCCTCTCTACCATCGCACGAATTTTTGAAGAAAATAATGTGCACATACTCAGCGCTTTCGTTACGTCTACCCCTAACCCGGAAGACGTTGAACTGACCCTTAAATTAGATCGCAGGGATCTCTCCCGGGCCATTGCCTCCCTCGAACGTCATGAGTTTGAAATCAAGGAATCCTTTGGAGAAACAGACCACAGCGAACAGTTGCGTGAGCGCTACGATGCACTCATGAACTATCTTAACGTTTAATATGCAAGCCCAATCGCTTTGGCACTTAGAAAATGTTGATGTTACGCATCTCCTCTGCCCTACCAAACTGGGCAATGAAGAGTTGATGGCACAAAAAAAGCATTGTCAGTTCAAAAAAGGAGAAGTAGTGTACATTCCGGATGACTTATCCGATCGAATTTTTTTCATTACAGAAGGCCAGATCAAAATATCGGTCATGAACGAGGATGGCAAAGAAATTACCAAATCCATTCTGGGCCGTGGAGAGGTATTTGGCGAATTAGCCATGCTGGGCGAGCAAAAACGTCATGATTATGCCACCGCCCTGGCCGATACCAACACCTGCGTGGTAACATTGGACGAACTTCGCAGTTTGATGCGCGACAGATCCGAGATCAACCTTTTTTTCATGAAAATCTTTGGCGGACGCCAGTTAGAAATGGAACGGCGCCTGGAATCCCTTATTTTCCGTGACAGTCGAAGCCGGATTGTGGAGTTTCTGGTCAACCTGACCCGGACTAAAGGTCAACGTGTAGGCTACGAATGGCTCATCCGGAACCCTGTTACACATCAGGAAATTGCCAACCTTACCGCAACCAGTCGTCAAACAGTAACTACTACCCTTAACGACCTGAGATTCAAAAAACTGCTCACCTTTAACCGTTCCCGTTTGCTCATTCGGGATTTGGATAAATTAACGGAAGAAATGCGCTAGCGAAAACTTCCTACCTTCGCCCTATGTCGCGTTCGAATAAATACGTTTGCATTCACGGGCACTTTTATCAGCCGCCTCGCGAGAATGCCTGGTTAGAAACCGTTGAACAACAGGAAACTGCCCACCCATATCACGATTGGAATACCCGAATCAATCACGAGTGTTATGCCCCCAATGCTGCCGCTCGTATCCTGGATGAGGAGGGCTGGATCACCAAGATCCGGAACAACTACAACCGGATTTCATGGAATTTTGGCCCCACCCTGCTTTCCTGGATGGAAGAAAATGATCCCGATGCTTACTCCCTGCTGCTAAAGGCGGATAAAAGGTCTCAGGAATTGTTTGGGGGACACGGATCAGCCATGGCACAAGTACATAGTCATTTGATTATGCCACTTTGCAATGCTCGTGATAAGGTAACCCAGGTGACCTGGGGAATTCGTGATTTTGAACACCGTTTTAAACGCTACCCCGAGGGTATCTGGCTGGCTGAAACTGCCGTTAATACGGAAACCCTGGAAGTGCTTGCAGCACACGGCATTCAGTTTACTGTGCTTGCGCCAAGGCAGGCCAAAGCAGTGCGAAAAATCCCCGCTACCGGGGAAAAATCAAATGCCTGGCATAGTGTAGATGCAGAATCAATAGATACGCGCAGGCCCTACTGGTGCCTTTTGCCGAGTGGCAGGCGTATTGCCTTGTTTTTTTATCACGGCCGAATTGCACAGGAAGTTGCCTTTAACGGACTCCTCAATAGTGGAAAACTTTTTTCCGACCGCATTACAAGCATTTTTGACCACTCTGACACCCCACAGTTGGCGCATATTGCTACGGATGGCGAAAGCTATGGACACCACCACCGTTATGGGGAAATGGCCCTTGCCGATTGCTTGAATTATGTGGAAAATACCGGCCTGGCTACCATCACCAATTATGGGCAGTTTCTGGAGTTGCATCCCCCTGACTGGGAAGTCCAAATTCATGAAAACTCTTCATGGAGTTGCGTGCACGGAGTGGAGCGCTGGAGAGCTGACTGTGGCTGCAATTCCGGCAAACCCGGCTGGCATCAGCGTTGGCGCAAACCGCTGCGTGATACATTAGACTGGCTTCGGGATCAGCTATCGCCCATTTTCGAACGTGATGGCGCAAGATTGCTGCGTGATCCATGGGCTGCCAGGAACGATTACATTGAGGTCATGCTCAATCGTTCAGACGCCAACGTACAGGCCTTTTTAAAAAAACATGCCCGCCGGGAATTAAGCTTGCTGGAAAAAGTGGCCGTGCTTCGACTCCTGGAAAGCCAACGGTTTGCCATACTGATGTACACCAGTTGCGGCTGGTTTTTTGATGAAATTTCATGTTCAGAAACAAACCAGATCCTGCAATATGCCCTGAGGGCTATGGATTATACACTCGACGTTTGTGGACAGGATTTTTATCCGGAATTTAACCGACGACTGGCAGAAGCGCCCAGTAATGTTTTGACGAATGGCGCCGAAAGTTTCCTCAAAAATGTGGTCCCTACTCGGTATACCCTGGAACGGGTAGCCATGCATTTCGCCGTGGCCTCTTTGTTTGAAGACCACCCAGAAGGACTGGATTTGTTCAATTACACGGCATCCGTGGAATTTTTTGAAAAAATAGAGGCCGGAACACCAAAGTTTGCCGCAGGGCGACTCCGAATCCGGTCGAGGCTGAGTCATGCGGAACGCACCTTTTGTTTCGCGGTATTATATATGGGTCAACAGCACATCATTGGCAATATCAGCGGTGAAATGCTTCGCTCCCAATTTGAAGAAATGTTTACCCGAACCAGTAAAGGCTTCCGGGCAGCCAATATGGGAGAAGTAATTGGTGCCCTGCAGGAATATTTTGGTCCGGAAAAATTTACGCTTTCCAGCTTGTTCGCTGATGAAAAAATTGAAATCATCCGGAGTATTACTGAAGCCAGCCTGGAAGGTGCAGAGTCAACCTTCCGAAATGTTTTTAACGATAATTATCAGCTCATTACCGGAATTGAAGAAGCTAAAATGCCCCTCCCGCCAACCTGGCATAATATAGCTACCTATGTGCTGAATGCCGATTTGCTGCATTTTTTTGAAAATGAGGAAGCCGCCGACCCGCGTACCCTACGCCGGATTGCTGCCGATCTGAAACGCTGGAATATTAAACAAAACGATGAAGATCAGATCAACCTTGCCATCGGAACCCGCGTGTTTAAAGAAATAGAAAAAATCGAATTGGACGAATCATCTCTGCCTCGCGTACGCTGGCTCAACGAAGTTTTGTCTATCGTGGGGGAAATGCATCTTAAACCCGATATCTGGCGCAGTCAGAATGTTTTTTATCTGACAACCAAAGGATATAGAAAAGGGCAATGGGTATTTCTCAACAAGGAATGGGAAGCCGAGATCAAACAACTGGCACTGCTGCTTCGCGTCCGCGTTTTTTGAACGCGGAGAACGCGGATTTTCTTGAACGCGGATGACGCGGATTTTT
>DLXL01000394.1 GCA_003448025.1 Saprospirales bacterium
TGACCACGGTAAGACCTCATTGCTCGACTATATCCGTAACGCTAATGTGGTGAGCGGGGAAGCGGGAGGTATCACGCAACATATTGGCGCTTACGAGGTGCACATGCCCAGCGGTAAAAAAATTACTTTCCTAGATACGCCCGGTCACGAAGCCTTTACGGCCATGCGTGCGCGGGGCGCCAAGGTAACCGACATTGCTATCATTGTGATCGCTGCCGACGACAGCATCATGCCGCAAACCCGTGAGGCGATCAGCCACGCGCAGGCGGCCGGTGTTCCGATTGTGTTTGCCATCAACAAAATTGATAAAGCCGGCGCCGATCCGGAACGTATCAAAAACGAACTGGCCCAGATGAACTTCCTCGTGGAAGAATGGGGCGGTAAATACCAAAGTCAGGACATTTCCGCTAAAAAGGGACTGAACATTGACAAGCTGCTGGAAAAAGTATTGCTCGAAGCCGAAATCCTGGAACTGAAAGCCAACCCTAACCGCCGCGCCATTGGTACGGTGCTGGAGGCTTCTCTGGAAAAAGGCCAGGGCTACGTAGCCAAAGTGCTGGTGGAAAACGGTACTATCCAGCAAGGTGATCCTATCATTGCCGGCGAATTTGCCGGTAAAGTGAAAGCCTTGTTCAGCGAACGCGGTAAAAAAATAAAGAGTGCCGGTCCGGCTCAGCCGGTTGTAGTACTTGGTTTGCCAGGCGCTCCGCAAGCCGGTGAAAAAATCAAAGTAGCACCCAGCGAAAGCGAAGCGAAGGAAATCGCGTCTAAACGCGGCCAGATTATCCGGGAACAGGCCAATCGCGCCAACAAACGGATCTCGCTGGAAGAAATCGGACGCCGTCTGGCATTGGGGAACTTCAAAGAACTCAAAGTTATCGTTAAAGGTGACGTGGATGGTTCTATCGAGGCACTCTCCGACTCGCTCATCAAGCTGTCTATCGAGAAAGTACAGGTTTCGGTTATCCACAAGGCCGTGGGCCAGATCGTGGATTCCGACGTTATGCTGGCTTCTGCATCCGATGCCATCATCATCGGCTTCCAGGTGCGTCCATCGCTTACTGCCCGCAAACTGGCAGAAAAAGAGGGCGTAGAAATCAAGCTCTACTCCATCATCTACGAGGCCATCGAGGAGGTAAAAGCCGCTATCGAGGGTCTGTTGGAGCCAACCAAGGAAGAAGAAATCATGGGCCAGGTGGAAATCCGCGAGGTGTACAAGATCTCCAAGGTGGGAACCGTGGCCGGCTGTTATGTGCAGGAAGGCAAAATCAGCCGAAATCACCATGTGCGCATCATCCGCGATGGTATTGTGGTATATCCAACCAACGCCAACCAGCACGCCGAACTGGCTTCGCTCAAACGTTTCAAAGAAGACGTCAAGGAGGTCAAAACCGGTATGGAATGTGGTATTACCATCAAGAACTTCAACGACATCAAGGTGGGCGACGTGGTAGAATCCTACGTGATCAACGAGGTGAAAGCTACCCTGAAGTAAGCTTTGACTTGAGAATAAAAAAAGCCGGGCGGCTCTGCGTTGTGCAGGGTCGCCCGGTTGCTTTATGGTTCGCCCCGTCCTTTGGGCCGGGGCAAATATTTTTTCCACTGTTGGCGTCCTCGCCAACAGTCGTGGCGGAGTGAGTGGCTATTGTAAACAATTTTTATCGAGGCAAACCTGCCCGGGATTAATCGCTCATTCCACTGCTTCTTGTTGACGAGGATAAAAACTAACTTTACGGTAAAAATTTCACCACGAAGTCAGCTTACGCATCAAAACTCACCACAACCCGTTTGCTTACCGGGTGTGCCTGGCAGGTGAGCACATAGCCTGCTTCTATTTCATCCGGTTCCAGCCCGTAATTGACGCGCATATCTACCTTGCCTTCCAGGATTTTGGCTTTACAGGTACTGCACACACCACCTTTACAGGAGTAAGGAAGATCGGCGCCGGCGCGCATAGCAGCATCCAGCAGCGTGGAGCCGTCTGACATCAAATTGAAGTCGAATTCAGCGCCATCCTGGATTACGGTAATGGATGCATCGAACACTTCTTTGGTACTGCTGGTTGCCACTGGTTTGGCGTGCGAGGCAGAAGTGGTAAACAATTCGAAATGAATATTTTTCGGATTGGCGCCCAGCTTGGTGAGGGTGTCTTTTACCTCAAAAACCATTTCCTCCGGGCCACAAAGGAAAAATGCATCTACCTCAGCCGGGTTGAAAAACACCCTGGCATACTTTTTACATTTTTGACCTGTGATACGTCCCTGAAACAAATCGCTTCCCAAAGATTCCCGGCTCAATACATGATGCACCGACAAGCGATCGGGATAAAGGTTTTTGAGTTCTTCCAGTTGCTCCCGGAAAATGATGTAGTCAAAAGAGCGGTTGCCGTAAAATAAGATAAACCTGCTTTTAGGTTCTTGCACCAGGGTGGTGCGCAGGATACTCATCACCGGGGTAATACCACTGCCGGCAGCAAATGCCACATAAAGTTTATCGCTATCGGGGTTTAATTCCGTAAAAAAACTACCCTGAGGCGTCATTACTTCCAGAGTATCTCCCTCCTGCAAATGCTCATTGGCCCAGGTGCTGAATACTCCACCGTCTACTTTTTTGACGGCCACCCGAAGGTCATTTTCGTCTACGCCGGTACAAATAGAGTAAGAACGGCGCACCTCTTCCCCGTTTAGAACGGTTTTGAGCGTCAGGTACTGCCCCTGAACAAACCGAAATGCAGCGCTTTTGTCGGCGGGCAATTCAAAGGAAATGGAAACAGCATCTGGTGTTTCCCGGCGCAATTCGCGCACTTTGAGGGTGTGAAACTGGACGGACATGGCTGAGCAGTTGTAACACAAAAAGTGTACCTCGATACAACGGGGTACACTTTTTGGCAGAGTGGTTCATGAGGAATTCCGGCAAATGCCTGTATGCCCCAAATTATGCAGCCAACGTATTCACGTGGCGCATCAAACCGCTTTTCAAGTTAGCGGCTTTATTGCGGTGGATGTTGCCACGCTTGGCCAGACGGTCAATCATGCTAACAACTTTCGGCAGGAAAGTCTCGGCAGCAGCCTTGTCTTTCAACTCACGCAGGTTTTTAATAGCCGTGCGGGCAGATTTTTTGTAGTAGCGATTTTCCAGGCGACGTTTAGTCGTTTGGCGGATGCGTTTAAGGGCGGACTTGTGATGTGCCATATTTTACAGCAAAATGGTGCTTTTTAGTAAAATTCTGTCTGGTTCTCGTTTTGGGCGGGCAAAGGTATACTTTTTTTCGTGAAAAAGAAAAATCGATTGTAAAAATTTCCCAAAAGTTGAAGGCCTAAATCATTCCCGGGGGTAAAGAAGGCATAAAGTGCTGATAAGCTCTTTGCGTTGAATAACCAATGGATGAAAACTGTTTGTTACCTTTGCGCCCTGAATCAGCATTTTAACGCTCAATTTTTATGAAACGAGTCGTCGTAACAGGCATTGGTGCCATCACTCCTATAGGCAATAATGTTCCTGCATACCTGGACGGGCTACAGCGCGGAATCAGTGGCGCCGGACCGATCACGCAGTTTGATGCCAGTCTTTTCAAAACACAGTTCGCCTGTGAAATCAAGGGCTTTGTTCCGGAAGACTTTATTGATCGCAAGGAAGTGCGCCGGATTGACCGGTTTACGCAGTTTGCGTTGGTGACTGCAGCTGAAGCCATTAAAGATTCAGGCGTTGAGGTGGATGCGCTGAACAAGCAGCGTATTGGTGTTATCTGGGCTTCTGGTATTGGCGGCCTGCATACGCTGGAAAAGGAGATACAAGATTATGTGCTGGGAAATGGCACACCACGCCATAATCCGTTTCTGATTCCCAAAATGATCACCAATATGGGGGCAGGCATGATCTCTATTCAATACGGATTCATGGGCATCAACTATGCTACGGTTTCTGCCTGTGCCTCTTCCAGCCATGCCATCATCAATGCCGCAGATTACATCCGGCTTGGCAAGGCAGATATGATGGTTACCGGAGGGTCTGAAGCAACTATTGCCGCAACCGCTGTGGGAGGCTTTACCAATATGAAAGCTATGAGTGAGCGCAACGATGATCCGGCAACCGCATCACGTCCGTACGATAAAGACCGCGACGGCTTTGTATTGGGAGAAGGCGCTGGTGCGCTGATTCTGGAAGAATACGAACACGCCAAAAAGCGAGGCGCGCGTATTTATGCGGAATACGTGGGTGGCGCCATGACCAATGATGCCTACCACATTTCGGCTCCGCATCCGGAAGGAATCGGTGTAATTAATGTGATGAACCTGGTACTGGAAGAGGCCGGACTGACGCCTTCCGATATCCATTACATCAATACACACGGTACATCTACCCCGTTGGGGGATGTTGCTGAACTTAAGGCTATCCGTCATGTGTTTGGCGACGCAGTGAGCAAGGTGAACGTTTCAGCCACCAAGAGTATGACCGGCCACCTGCTGGGCGCAGCCGGCGCAGTGGAGGCAATTGCCGGTATTCTGGCCATGCAGCATGACTTCATTCCACCAACAATCAACCATTTTACGGACGATCCGGAGATCGATCCGATTTTCAATCTGACATTCAACGAAGCCCAGCAACGGAAGGTAAAGGCTATGATCAGCAATACCTTCGGTTTTGGTGGGCACAATGCATCTATAGCCTTCAAAGCAGTTTGAGGGCCTCATTAAAGAGAAGTGAGCTTTGAAGTGGAAGACCTAACTTGAACGAAAAAGTGGTTGGGAAGATTCGTACATGATCGAGGCTGTCTCAAAAGTCATATTTTTATTTTTACCGCAGAGGCGGAGAGCGTTTGACAATCAATTTTTACTCCTCTGCGTCTCTCCGCCTCTGCGGTAAAAATTACTTTTGAGACAGCCTCAATCACGCAAACTACCCAGCCACCTTTTCAAGGTGTTTCCATTTGAAAGGCGCACAACTCTAAAATATACATTCTGTGCGATTTATAAGGAGACTGTACAATTATTATTTCCATCCAGAGAGGGAATTAGCCCGAAGGCTCAGACAGTTGCTAGGTTTTACTCCGTTGCGGTTGCAACTGTTTAAGCTCGCTTTTTTTCATAAAAGCACCTTCAATTCCAAAGACTACGCCATTGCCAACAACGAACGCTTAGAGTTCCTGGGCGATGCGGTACTCAGTACCATTGTAGGGGAATATCTGTTTAAGAAATACCCGAATTCTGATGAAGGATTTCTGACTAAAATGCGCTCCAAAATCGTGAAGCGCAATTCCCTGGATGAAATCGCCGATCGGATGGGGCTGGATCTGTTTCTGGCCAATTACAACCAGACCCGGCTCTCCAAATCTATGCTGGGTAATGCCCTTGAAGCATTGGTAGGTGCTGTTTATATCGAACAGGGATATGAAGGCACTAAAACCTTTGTGGTACGCCGCATCCTGCGGAAATACCTTGATATCCATGAACTGGAAGGTTTTGACGATAACTACAAAAGTCAATTGCTGGAATGGTGCCAGAAAAATGGTCGTCAGATTGAATACAAGGTAGTAGCCAAGTACAAAAGCGAAAAACGCGACAAGTTCAAGGTGGCAGTATTCGTTGATGGCCGAAAAGTGGGCACTGCCGACGATTTTAACAAAAAGAGCGCCGAACAATTGGCCAGCGAACGCGCCATGACCGTGCTGGGCATGCTCAACGGCTCCAACAGTCTTGCCCAATTGCCTCCCCTTGAAGATGAGTATGAGGAGGGATGAGTACATGAGTGAAGAGTACATGATTGACGAGTACATGAGTGACGAGGGTTGAGTGCAGTGGTTAACCTTACTTCTTCACTCATGTACTACAAAAATTTCACCCAAAGGGCCTTTGGCCCTGACGGTACATCAAGCTCAGCGCCTTCCCTCGTCACTCATGTACTCATGTAATCGTCAATCATGTACGCTCTACCCTCCTTCATTCTCCACATTCTCCAGCCTGCGGCGGGTTTCTTCCAGGAGCCTGCGCTGGTTTTCCTGTTCAATGAGGTTGGTTTCCTGTGATTGTTCATTGTTGATGATATCCTGCCTGGCTTTCTGAATTTTGGATTCCCATGATTCAATGTTTTTGCGCAGGTCATCATTTTCTTTGGAAAGTCTTTTTTGTTTGTTTTCCAGTTCTTTCATCTGTGTTTCCTGTGCTTTCAACTCTTTTCCAATGGCTGCGCGGCGGATGTCGAAATAGCACTGACGGAGGCTACGCATCATTTCATCGGTGCGCACCCTGGCATCCCGCCGATTGAGGAAGTATGCGCCGGCATCCACCCATACATTGAGTGCGCTACGGTCACCATCTTTTTCAATGGTAGAATAAATGGCGAAAGGCTCATCGCCCATAAAAGCGGATTTCAGTTTGGTAGCAGCCCATTCGCCTTTGCTTTTTTTCAGTTTGGCATTGAAATTTTGCCTGGCAAAATCTCTCCAAACCGATTCAACAACGCTCGCCTCTGTATTCACAAACTCCATCCTAAAGCCTGGCCGACTGCCAAAGGACATCATTCTATCCATTTCCCGTACCACCTCAAACTGGGCGTTTAATTGAAATGCTACGGCAAGGCATAAAAACTGCTAAAAAAAGGATTTTTTGCTCATAATTTTAGGTCGAATTTTAAGGGAGATTTGGCTGGCGCAAGACCATCCAGGCCAACCACTAACAAAGGTAAAACGCCCGGCTCCCCCAAAGTCACAACCGTAAAAGAAAAATAACGCACCCGGTATGCTATTTGCCTGTAAATGAAGTTTCTTTGTGGCCCCATAAACTCATTGCGGGGTCATAAGACCCGCGCATAAACCTGATAAACCTGATAAACCTCATAAACCTCATAAACCTCATAAACCAACCCAACTCCCACCACATTCTTCAAAATGGCAAAGATTTTAATCGTTGATGATGAAGTACCTATTCGCCGCACCCTGCGCGATATTCTGGAGTTTGAAGGCTACGACATAGATGAAGCTTCCGATGGCCTGGAGTGTATTGCCAAGGTGCAAAAAGAAAAGTATGATGTCATCATTACCGATATCAAAATGCCTAAAATGGATGGTATAGAGGCATTGGAGCGCCTGCAAATCCTGTCGCCGGAAACCCCGGTGATTATGGTGAGTGGCCACGGCACCATCGATACGGCTGTAGAAGCAGTGAAAAAAGGTGCGTTCGATTTTATTTCCAAGCCACCTGATCTGAACCGCATGCTGATTACCGTGCGCAATGCGCTGGATCGCAGCGAATTGGTGAATACCACCCAGGTGCTGCGCAAACAGGTGAAAAACAGCAAAGGGGTCACTATGATTGGCGACAGCGGCCCCATTCTGGCTATCAAAAAAATGCTGGAGAAAGTGGCGCCCACGGAAAGTCGGGTGCTGATTACCGGCCAAAATGGTACCGGCAAAGAATTAGTGGCGCGCTGGATTCATGAAAAAAGTAACCGGGCAGACGGCCCTATGGTGGAAGTAAACTGTGCCGCCATCCCTTCAGAATTGATCGAAAGCGAACTTTTCGGACATAAAAAAGGCTCGTTCACCGGCGCCATTGCCGATCGCCCTGGCAAGTTTGAATCCGCCAATGGAGGCACTTTGTTTATGGATGAAATTGGCGATATGAGCCTGGATGCTCAAGCCAAAGTATTGCGTGCCTTGCAGGAAAGTAAAATTACCCGGGTGGGCGATTCCAAGGAAATCAAGGTAGATGTGCGCGTATTGGCTGCAACAAATAAAGACTTGCGCGCTGAAATTGCCGCTGGCCGGTTCCGGGAAGACTTGTACCACCGCCTTGCAGTGATTGTGGTCCAGGTACCTTCCCTCAACGAACGCCGGGAAGATATTCCACTCCTGGTAGAGCATTTTAACCGGCGTATTGCCGACGACTATGGGCATTCTCCCAAATCCTTTGGCCCCGGCGCTATGCAGGCCCTTCAGGATTATGACTGGACCGGCAACATCCGTGAACTGGCCAATGTGATTGAGCGCCTGTTCATCCTTTGCGATCAAACCGTTACGGAGGAAGATGTTCGGTTGTATGTGTATCCGAATAAGTGAGTGTTTTAGTGTTTGGGTGTTTTAGTGTTTTGGTGTTTGAGTTGGCGTTCGGCTTGGTACTGTGAGATGATCCTGAATGATCTGACATTTCACAGTGCCGAGCCGAACGCCTTTCTGCGCAATCTGCGGTTCATCT